>JBNMNM010000010.1:0-24925 GCA_051275585.1 bacterium
CAGAAACATATAATCAAAGCTACGAAAAAATCGTTAAGTACATGGAGAAGGACACCAATAAATACATCGTAACTCAAGAAGTTAATGGTGAGAAAAAAATCTTTGGTGATCGTTACTATGGAATCAACGCTTCTTTCAAAGTAAACCGACAGGAAGTTCTTAAAACTCTTCAAAGAGAATTAAAGCTAATCAATACTAGTGCAAGTACTCTGATCCCTGTAATCACTAGTAAAAAAGGAAGCAACTTAAGTAAAGTTGGTCTTCGATTTAGCGATTTTGAACAAGTATTTATGAAACAAATCCAAACATACTTAAACCAACAAGGTTTAAGAGCAATGGATTTCAATAATGCTGTTGTTTCTCTTCAAAACGATCCAAAACTTCGAAATAAAATTAAAGGATACAACAAGGCAAAATTCCTTGCTGATATCTCTGGAAGTAGTTCCGGAAGTGCTGCTCTTAATAAAGAGACTAAAAAAGCTGACTCTCTTTACCAAGGTGGTCTAACTCTTCTTAAAGAACTTGCAAAAGTAGTTATCGAAATTAATGTAATTTCTTTACGAGGAAAGCTTAGTGATAAAGTTGTAATGAACTTAAATGTTACTGCAACTAACATCTCTACTGGAAAAGGTGGAGCAATCGCTAATAGTATTGTTACTGTAGGACGACAAGGTGGTCCAGGTGTTGATCCAGGTGCAATTATTCTTGGTCTTGTAAAAGATGCTCTTGATGAATTAAAGAAAAAATTCATTCCTCAAGTAATTAAGGAAATGTCTACAGTTGAATTAGATGGAAACAAGCTAATTCCTTACCAACTTGTAATGAAAGGATTTTCAAAACGTGATGGTTCTAAAATCCGAAGAATTGCAAAAGGACTTCAAGATAACAAATTCCGTTTTATTGAAGTAGATAACTCAGTAAAAGGAATCACAACTCTTATGGTTCGATTTGCTGGACGTCCTTCTGATCTTGGAGACAAGTTAACTGATGCTCTTGATGGTAAATTTAGCGTAGATGAGCCAATCATTGCAAAAGGTGTAAATGACCTTGTATTCAAAAGAATTGCGAAAGCGGCTCAATAAATACAAAAGATAATTTAGAATTGAATGATCATTACAGGTTAGGCATTTTGCTTAACCTGTTTTTGTTTAATCCTAAAATTTTTAAAATTTTTATACAGGGGTTACATGCTTAATAAACGACTTAGTGTTGTTGCACTTCTATTCTTTTTCTTAGCTACAGTACTTTCAAGCTGTGCAAGTCTACAAAAGGCTCAAGAACTTAACGAAAATGGTCAAAATAAAAAAGCTCTTGATATGGCAAAGCCATATTTAACAAGTAGTAAAGCATCAGAAAGAAAACAAGCTGTTATTGTAGTTCGAAATATTGGAAAAACTCGTGCATTTAAAAAACAAGCAGGTGCATTAATTCTTAAAACTGCTGAAGATGGAAATGCAGATGTTCAAGTAGCTGCATTTAAAGCTCTTGCAGTTCTTAAGTACACTGCTGGAAGTGAAAAATTAGTATCTTTAATTCCTGAAACAAGTGGATATGCAACAGAAGAACTTGCAAAAGCACTTGGAAAAATGGGTGGGCAAGCAATTGATCTTGTAGTTGAAAAATTCAACTCTCCTAGTCAAGCTGGAAATAAAGATAAATTCAAACGAGTAATCACTTTAATTGGTGGTGCAACAACTAATGCAATCCGAAAGCATATGAAAAATAAGTCTTATTTTCAAAATCGTGAAAATATTGACTTGCTAGTGTCTTTTCAAAATCCAGAAGTTGCAACTCAACTTGTTAAGTACCTTGAAGATCAAGCATCTGCTCCAGGTTCTGAGCAAGCTCTAGTTAAACTAGGACGACTTGCTGTTGATGCAATTGTTCGTGATCTTAAATTCCGAAAAGGTCGTACATCTTCAGATAATGATTCTATTATGGAAAGACTAGTACGAATTCTTGGAAAAATTCGAAGTAAACGTGCAGTACCTGTTCTTGAAGAACTTGCTACTTACAAATCAGAACGTGTAAGAAATGCTGTAGATCAAGCTCTTAATAGAATCCGAGGATTCTAATTCTGCTTTTCTTACCACATCCCACATCAAAAATAACTCCATAATTTTTTATGGAGTTGTTTTATTTCCAACCCATTCGATTAAATCCACAATGAGAGTAAATCAAAAAATTCATTGGATTATTGCGATTTTTTTTCTAGTTTTTCCTCAATTTTCCTTTGCTCAATATGGTGGTAGTAGTCGTAGTAATGCTCAGAGCATTGGACAAGTGATTAATAAAGCTGGAAATGTTTTTGTAATTCGTAGAGGAAAGAATATTCCTGTATACTCCAATATTCTTGTAAAAACTGGTGATACTATTAAGACAAATTATTCTGGAAAAGCTCAACTTAATTTTAATAATGGTGATAAAGTATTTTTAGCGTCAAATACAAAAATATTAGTTGATGACCTTCGTGTTAAAGAACCGAATCGTGGTGTTCGAGGTTTTTTTCTATCTGTTTGGGGGAAGATCCGAGCAAAAGTAGTTAAGTCTTCTGGAAAAGAATTTAAGGTTAAAACAAAAACGGCAGTTATTGGTGTGAAAGGAACTGATTTTGTTGTTTCTACTATAGGTCAAAAAACAACCGTTGGAACTCTTAAAGGATTGGTAGGAGTAACATCGCAGACAAGTGGACAAGAGAAGGATGTCCCAGCAAATTATGAACTTTCAGTTTCTGCAAGTGGTCGGATTCTTCCACTTTCTGCTTTTTCTGGAAGATTGCTTAGAGGATTAGAGTTTGCAGGAAAACGCCTAAATAACTCAAATTTTTCAGGCAAGAAATTAAACTTTAATTAAAGTTTAAAAAAAGCGTAGTTCTTTGCTACGCTTTACTACCTTTAATTAGTGGATTTCGAATTGCTGAAATTGTTTTCACAAATCCTACTCGAATATGATCTCGTAGACGCAGATCCTCAATACTAACTCCTTGTAGATTTAGGTAAGTATCAATTGATGAAAATGCTTCTTCACAAAAGAATAATGCTTTTTCTCGGGTTTGAGATCGTTTTACATGATCAGAAATTGTAAGATATCGTTCTGATAATAACTTCGATAACAAAATAAAGGTTTTAATATCCTTTCCGTCTTTTTCAACTAATTTTTCTAGTTCAACAATAATTTTACTACTTGGCTCTCCTTGACTTAACCGAGCCATCAATTGCCGTTTTCGGTAGCGACTTTCTAAACCATTTGTAGCTTCATTTAATTTTTCAATATATTCTTCACGAAGTCTGGGAATCGTTTTTCCTTTTCTTTCATCTTCTTCATTAAGTCTAATTTCTTTTTCTTCTGTAACAAATTCTCGATTTGCATATTGCACAACATAATGTTCTGCGGGGTTTCGTGCTTCTTTTGATACTAATAACTTTGCTAAGTAGGTATTATAAATTTCATGCAACAGTAACTGGTCACTATAAACAATATAAAGAGCTTGAATATAGGACATATTATCAGCAAGATACTTTGCTTTTTCTAAGTAAATCGGTCGGGCTTCATTAAAAATTTCTTTTGCTTCAAGAACATCATCTTGTGTAATTCCTGGCGTTCTTTTTTGAAATTTTTTCAGGACAGTCTCAGATTCTTTCATTTTACTACCCTGAGCAACTCCTTCTTCATAAGCTAATCCAGCCTCTTTACAAATATCAAAACACTTACTTTGAACTTCTCCATCAAATTTTTCTGGAAATTCAAATTTTTCTCGCAAAATCTCAACTGGACTTCGAAATGCATCTTCATTAAATTCTTCTTGTTCCGAATTTTGAGTTGCATTCCCATCTTTCTGTTCAGTTGTACTTTCTAGAGACTGACCACTCACACCAAACTCCTTGCCAAAATACATCAATTCAGTTTCTTCTTAAGACCGAGTTTAAAAAAACTGATGTACAAATGAATAATAAATACTAATGAAAGATATTAAAAAACCTACTTTTTGATCTTTGATATCAAGATACCTTATATAAAAAAAATGGACTCAATTACAACCAGTAAAATTATACATCCTACGACATTATTTGAAATTATTCAAAAAGAACAATCACGAGGCAAACACGTTGTCTTTACTAATGGTTGTTTTGATATTATCCACACAGGACATACTCGCTATCTCAGAGAAGCTAGATCTGCTGGAGATTTCCTTGTTGTTGCTGTCAATAGCGACGAATCTGTTCAGCAACTAAAGGGAGAGAAACGCCCTATTGTTCCTCTTCAAGAAAGGATGGAGATACTTGCTGGATTTTACTTCGTTGACTATGTTGTATCATTTAACGAACTTGATCCTTTAAATATCATTAAAACACTTTCTCCTAACACTTTGATCAAAGGAGGTGATTGGCCAGTTGAAAAAGTAATTGGAAAAGACTTTGTTGAGTCAAATGGTGGCTCTGTCTTTACAATTCCTGAAATTCCTGGTGCAAGCACAACCTCAATTGTCGAATTGATTTTAGAACGCTATCAATCATAAAGTTATGACCCATTCAACGAATGTTCGTTGCAATCAGTGCAAACATTACTTTGTTACATGGGATAAAAACTATCCTCATGGTTGTAAAAAAATTGGATTTAAAGGAACTATTATTCCTTCTCGCTATGTTATGCAAGTTTCAGGAAATGCCTGCCTTGCATTTGAAACAAAATCCAAGAAATAAATTATTTTTTAAAAAAACCTTTTAGTTTTTCACGGGCATACTCTTTTCGATCAGTCCATGCATCAGCACACTCATTTACTGATGCATTGATGAGAACCCAAACCGCCTTAGATATTTTTTGATCTTTTTGGCCTGACTTTATTCTTCGCAAAAATTCAATATAGGTAGATGCTGTTTTTTCATCTTTAAAGTACAAAGATAAAAAGACTAACATTTTTGCACTTTTAATACTTTCCTCTTCATTTAGATAACTAAAAATCTTCATTAATTGAGCTTTTCCTTGCTTTAGACTTGTTTCAGCTTCCTTTCTTTTACCTTGTTCCATTTGAAGCTGTGCAAGAGTCACCCATAGATTAACAAGTTGTCGTCCTCCTGTTCGAAACTCATCATCAAAATCAACTAAACGAGAATAAGCTTTAATTCCTAACTTATAACCTATAATAGACGCTGCAATTGCTCGATTTGATTTTTCAAATTCATCTAAATGAGGTTCAATAATAGGTTCTCTACCTTGTAAACCACTCATCCAATCGCTTGTAAACTCTAAGCTTTCAAGTAATTTTGGTTTTTCAGCACCACGTCGATGAAAATGATTAGGATCAGTACTAGCAAAGTGACAGTAAGGACAAAGAATTAAACGTGCTCGATTATAATCAACAGGATCATGATCTGGAGTTCCTCCTTGATATGTAGGAACACCAAAAATATTAGGTCGAATAATCTGTGTTTTATGCTTTAAACGAAAATACGTTGTTGGAACATCAGAATCACAAATATAACAAGTTACTTCTTCTTCTAATAATGAGTTACTTTTATGATTTTCATCCAACGCTTGAACTTTTTCTACTTTTTCTTCATTAAGTAACTGACACTTTTGAACTAATATATTTCTATTTAGTCTCCACTTTAAACCTGCATAACACCAATCCATTACTTGAGCAAAATAACTTTCTTTAAAAGAAAATTGATCCGCAGCCTGTTTCAAAAATGCAACTTCACTAGGATCTAGCTTTCCATTTGCTGTAATTAGTAAAATTAACTCAGTAAAAATGGTTGCTAATGTCTCTTTATTCAGACCTTCAGGAAGCTCTGGAAAAGGAACATCTTTTGCTCGAACCATTGTAAGCAAATTTTCTCGATCTTCTCCTTCATCAAGAAAATGAAGTGCATGTTTTAAAAAACTAACTTCAGAATCATCAACTTTTTGATCTGCAATAATTGCACATGCAATCACATAAGCATACCAGTGTTTTTGTTCTTTATTAAATTGGTGAACAGGTACATTCATTATTTTTTATTTGTTAAGAGTTTTCAAAAGTGTCAGCTCTAATGAGATTTAAATCTCGTAATCAACTGCTTTTACTTCAGAACAAAGTTCTTTAGCTAAACTAAGAACTGGTAAGTGGTGTGGATGTGTTCCATAAATTTTAAAATCTTCTTTTGTTGTAAATGAAGTAATTAGGATAATATCCATGGATCTTTCACTACCAACAAAATCTTCTCCAACTTCAACGTCAACAAGTTCATTAATTTCAGCTTTCAAACTTTTTAATGCTGTTGTTAGTTTATTTATGTTTTCATTATTTTTTTCTTTCAGTTTAAAAAAGACTACATGTTTAATCATCTAAAACTCCTTTTTAGTAACTCTTATTGTCAAACCTTAAATCAAAACCTGTACAAAACAAACTTCTTAATATATGAAAAACCAATCCTTGAGAATAAGGAAATTACAGAAAAAATAAAAATACTCTATAATATATTTGGTTACTTATTCTAGTGTAATATTAGGGAATCAAAAAAAGAGGAATATGCAAAGATTTAATACACCAAAAGCTCCTCAAGCAATTGGGCCATACTCGCAAGCAACTATTGTAAACGGGATGATCTATACATCAGGACAAATCGCAATTAATCCTGAGACTAATGAACTTTTTCGTGGTTCTATTGAGGAAGAAACAAAACTTGTACTAAATAATATTAAAGCCCTTTTAGAAGAAGCATCCAGTAATTTAGAAAATGTAATTAAAACAACAATTTTTATTAAAAATATGGATGATTTTCAAGTAATTAATGGTATTTATGATCAGTTTTTTTCTACAAGTAAACCTGCTCGAAGTACCGTTGAAGTTGCTAGACTTCCAAAAGATGTAAATATTGAAATTGATGTAATTGCTTTAGTAAAATCTTAAAAATTTCGGAATAGTTAACTTTAGTATGAATCCAATTTTTTCAAAGCAACAATTAGTAAGTGCTCTCCAATCAGAACAAGAAGTGGTTGCCGTTTGGGGAGCTTACCAATTATTGACTTTATGCCCTGATGATCTTTTTGACGAATTGCCTATTTTTTTAAATTCACCTTTTGCAGATATTCAAGAGGCAGGAATTGCAAAAATTGGTGAAGCTCATTATAGCGAATATGCAATGCCTTTATTGCAAGTTTTTCGAGAAAATGAAGGTCGAGTTAAACAGTCTGCTGCAATTGCTCTTTCCTGTTTTCCAAATGATTTATCCATTAGTTTACTACAAAAATGGTTATCTCAGATTAGTAAGGGAAATAATGATACAAAAGCAAACTATACAGCAGCTTTGTATGCATTTCTTCAAGCAAAACCTGAAGAACATCTACCAAAAATTTTTCAAGAACTTGAAGAACAAATTGATGATCCAATTAAAAGTTCAATTTTATTAAAAGTTCTTCTTGTTTTTATTAAAGCTCCTGAGGATTTTTCTCAATTATTGACTCAATACTATCAGCTTCGAGATTTACACTCTGATGCAGAATTAACAAATCAATTGATTCAATTTACAGGACACATTGAGCTTATTGATTGGGTAGAGAAAAAATTAATTGATCAAGTACCTATCTCATTACTCTACGAAGAGTGTTATCAACTGTTAGGAGTCAACCGTTCTTTTGAAGAAAGGCAAATTCTTCATGATCTTGATTTACTATTAGAAAGTAGTGAAAATAGCACATCTTTAATTCCAGCCAAAATTGATGAGTTTTTATCTTTAATTGGAAGTTGGAGTAAAATTCTTTTAAAACAAGGAAAAACTACAGATCAGGGAAAATTACTTCTATCCTTATTTCAAAACTTTTCAGAAAATGCAGATAAATTTGAAAGTACCATTCCAAAAATTAAAGAAATGGAATCAGTACTTATCCTTAGTCTGCCATTAATAATGACTCTCGATTATTGTTTGGATATTTGGCTACAAGAGCCTCAAGAACATTTCGAAACGATTGCTCATTATTACAACTCAAGTATTCTTACGACTGAATGTAGAGAACAAATTTTAGAATTATTTTTTTCTGAAGCTCCTAAATGGAGTAATCAGGATCTCATAATCAAAAAAGATGGCTCACCAATTCAGAATGAAAAGCATCTACATGAAATTTTATGGTCTCTCTATCGTGGTGAGTTTTTAGGATATAATATTCCTTGGCCTGCAATTTTTCCAAATCCTGAACAGTCACTTCATTTAGTTTCATGCCTTCACCAAATTTATTATATAAATTTTGAATATTTTTTAAAAAAGAATGATCAAGTTTCAATTGACTATGCAATGCAACTTTTTCAATTGAAACCAACTAAAAAGATTATTGATTTGTTAATCAATCACTTTAACAAATTGTACCATAATCACGCAGATGTTCTTTTACAAACAATTGAATATATCCCTGCAATTGAATTTCTTCCATTGCTTGAAAATAAGTATCAAGAAGAAGAATACGAAGTTGCAGAAATCATTCAATTTATTTGTGAAATTTTTGAAATAAAACCCAATAACATTACAGAAGAACGTTTAGAACAAACAACACTACTTCGAAAAAATAAACAGCTTTATGGTAATCGAATTCGATTGTATTGTTCTAATTGTCATAGTTCTTATAAATACCCGACAAACAATCTTTATGTTGATGAGGATGCACTTGATATGAATCCTTTTCCTGCTCAAGCAATTTGGGTGAAAGATCCAATTTATTGCAAGCGTTGTCAGGCAGAGGTTCGATTCCAACTTGATGCACAACAATTAGAAGAAATTCGAACTCAAGCAAAAGTAGATCACTTGCTTCGTTTAACATCAGGATCAAGTAAATATTATTTAGGACAAAAAATTTACCTGATTCCTTTTCCAAAATATGAGGGGAAATCATATACACCTGAGGAATTTGAAGAATTCATTCAAGAAGCAGAGAAAACAGATACGTTTGAAGAACTAGAAAAGAATATTTTATACTTAGAATTAACAAAAGTTTATGAAGTTACTGAGAATTATCAACAAGCATTCGCAACAATTCAGAAAGTAGCCATTAACTCAGAAAATGAAGTATCAATCACACTTAAAAAAGGAATTTTTTCCTTTCATTTGCAATTATTTGCAGAAGCACGAGAGCTTTTTAAAACGGTAATTAAAACTTTTGAATCACATCCAAATAGACAAGAAAAAATTGCTTTTATTCAAACAGCAAAAAAATATTTAAATCTATTAAATACTCGAAAAGTACAACGTAGCCAATTTAAAGTAATTCAAGGGAAACAGTGAAGACACCTCAAAAAATTAAAGCACAATATTCAGTAAACAATTGGTATCAAAAACAAGGAAAAGATTATTGTGTTCAAATTCTTGAGGCTTTGCTTTCAAACCTTTCTCATCAAGAAAAAGAGAAGTTTCTTGCTCCCTCTTTAAAAGATATTCCTCATCCTGAGATGCTCCAAGGAATGGGTGAAGCTGTGCAGAGTATTTTAGAGGCAATGCGACAAAATCATTCCATCTTGATCGTTGGTGATTATGATGTTGATGGAATTACTGCAACAGCTCTATTAAAGCGTTTTTTTCAATATATTCATTATCAGTATATTGATAGTTTTATTCCAAATCGTTTTGAACATGGTTATGGTTTAACGCCAAAAGCAACAGAAGTTATCTTAGAAAGAAATCCACAACTTGTGATTACTGTTGATAATGGGATTACAGCACGTAAAGAAACAGAGTTTCTTGAGAAGAAAAATATTCAAGTTATTATCACAGACCATCATACTCCCCTAGAAAATCAAGTTCCTCATTGCATTGTTATTAATCCAAAACAAAATAATTGTGATTTTTTAGATAAAAATATCTCTGGAGTTGGTGTTGCATTTATGTTGCTCATTGCATTGCGAACAGAAATGCGAAAAAATCATTTTTTCTCAAAGAAAATTCCTGAACCTAATTTACGTAAAGAGCTTGATTTAGTTGCTATTGGAACAATTGCTGATCAAGTGCCATTAATTGGATTGAATCGAATTTTAACTCATTTTGGGTTAGAAGAAATTGAAAAACACCTAGCTCAAAAACAAAATTTTTCTTCTGATGACACAACTCCTTTTTACTTGAAACCATTCTTAAAAAATCAAAATACACACACAATTAACTCTGAAACAATTGCATTTCAATTAGCTCCAATGTTGAATGCTGCTGGACGTTTAATTGATGCAAAAAAAGGTTTGGATTATCTACTTGCAGAGAATGACATTGATGCTCATCAAACATTTGAAGAGTTAAATCAGCTCAACCTTGAAAGACGAAACTGTGAAAAGGATATGACTCAAACAGCAATACAAATTGTTGAGGAGTCAACAGAAACGAAGTGTGGCTTGGTTCTTTTTGATGAATCATTTCATGAGGGTGTTTCTGGAATTGTTGCAAGTCGTATTGTTGAGATGTTTCATGTGCCAGTTGTTGTTCTAGCAAAAAATAAAGATGAAGTATGGAAAGGTTCTGCTCGTTCCATTGATGGTGTGAGTATTTTAGAAATTTTCCAAGAATGTGAAGAGTTATTTCTTCGATATGGAGGACATGTTGCGGCGGCTGGTTGTTCTTTGCATGATGATAATCTGGAAGCATTTAAGACAAAATTTGAATCTCTTTGTGCAAAAAAAGTTTCTCAAGAACATTCTACAACTCTAAATACAAATCTTGAGCTTGAACCTTGGATGATTTCACAAAAATTAATTCAAACATTGCAACAATTAGAACCACACGGACAAGTTAATCAAAAACCCACCTTTGTTTTAAGGAATATTCCTTTACAAGCACCAAAAACATTAGCAAGTGTGCATTTAAAGTGGGAACTTACAAAAGATATTGAAATGATTTTTTGGAAGGGAGTTGGCTTATTTCCACAAGAAGGTAACTATGATGTTGCCATTACACTTGGCTTGAATTTTTTTCGAGGAAATCAAAAAATCCAACTCACGGTAAAAGGAATGGTACTTTGCAGTTAAAATTTTAACTTGGCTTTCTATTTCCAAAATTTTTCTGACAGTGTGGACAAAAGTCTTGTAGCATTTCTATTTTCTTATGACAGTGCGGACAAATCTGGTAATCCCAGCCTTGATGTACTTTAATTTTCTGAACATTCACTTTTTCTACTTGTGCTTTTTTTAATGTTTTCATTCCAACTTTAATTTTTTCTAACTGCACAAGATCATTATTTAAATATCCAGAAACCTGCTGTAAAATACTTAGGCTCTTCAACTTAAATTTTCGAAGTTCTTTAATCCCTTTTATCATTCCAAAAAAGAGAAGAACATTAATTCCACCTAATAAATAACTTCCCCAGTTAGGAACAAGTTGATTGTCCATCACATTGAAAGTAAAAATACTGACGAGACCCAAAAAAATTGCAAATGTAATAATCAATCCTCGATAAAGAGAATAGATTAGCGAGTGCTGGTTTTGAAAAAGTTTTAAATACCCCACCATTGGATTATCTTCAAACTCATCAACTTTGAAAGACTCCTTTTTTTGAAGAAAAGGAGTTTCTGGTTTATATGCAGGCCATTTGCTATTTGGATTATCTTTCATTACTTTTTCCCTAGTAACGTAAGGTTTTGATATCGTTGTTTATGCCATTTTGTTTTAAAACGATGGTAAAATACATAAGTTAATTTAGCAGCTACTTTTTTTGCAATATTTTCTAGGTTAGAATTTAAAGATACTCCATACTCTTCATGAATTCCAGTCCATACAACATTTCCTGTGCTTGCCTGAACGAGTCGGAGCTTCATTCGAAGTAAATCTTTTGGAATGCATTTTTCGCAAGGCCATGAATTAACCTGAAAAATCAAAAAGGAATCAACTCCAAGCTCTTTTCCAATTGGTGCAGATAAATCCATATCAGAAACAGACACCACAGAAAATGTATCTAAATAAATGTCCTTTTTTTGGCTTAGAGTTCCATCTTGATCTATAATTACATTTAATTTGCTTCCAGACAGTATTCTTTCAAACAATCTAGTCGTTTTTATTTCATTAATAATAAATTGATTTAACTTAGTTAAAACTGGTTTTGGTGTTTTCACAAGAGAAAGAATTGGAAAAATAGCAATACTTTTTCCTTTACGAGACTCTAAGTCCTGATTTTTAGCATCTTTTGGTTTATCAAGTAAATAACTTGGTGGTTGGCTAACAACATCAACAACAATTGGTTCACAACTACTTAAAAGTAACACCAAAAATAAAATTGGGAATATACTAGATAATTTTTTTATCATTAGTTTTTAAATCTCATTAATTTTTATGAATCTTATTTCATTACAAACATATGATTACTTTTAATATATTTTAGAACTCCAGTATAAATTCCTTCTGCAATATGTCTTTGGTATCGACTTGATCGCAATCTACGATTTTCTTTTTTATTAGTGATAAATCCAGCTTCAACCAAAATAGAAGGCATTTTTGCTCCAATCAAAACAAGAAAAGGAGCCTGTTTCACACCTAAATTTCTTATTTTGATTCTAGCTCTACGTTGTACTCTTTGAACCATTGAAAATTGGATATTTTTTGCTAAATCATTTGATTCTTTAATTTTTGAAGAAGTCATTAGATCATTTAGAATTCCTTGCAAATCACTCACCGTTTTTAAAGATGACTGATTCTCTTTTGCGGCTAATGCTAAAGATGAATCATCAGTTGTAAAATTTAAAAAGAACGTTTCCATTCCTGATGCTTTACCATTCTCTGTTGCATTAATATGAAGACTAATAAAAATGTCTCCTTTATGCTTATTTGCAAATGCGGTTCTCGCTTCTAAACTAATGTACTCATCCTTATCCCTTGTTAAGAGAACTTTCATTTTTGGATGTTTTTTAAGAATTATTTTTTTTAGTACTTTTGCTAATTTTAATGTTAAATCCTTTTCATAAGTACGAAATCCAATTGCCCCTGGGTCTTTTCCACCATGACCTGGATCAAGAATAATCGTCCCCACCTTTAACCCTAAAGCTTGAGCAAGAGTTGTTTTGTGATTCCCATTATACTTTCCAATTTTTGTAGAGTGGTGATTTCTAGGGATAACTTTTGTATTTTGTCCTTTTTTAATCACTTTTTGATTTCTAGCCATCAACTTCCATACTTCAGAAGATCGACCTAAAATATCAATAATAATTTTGTTCTGACCTGAAATTTTATAATCAAAAACTTTGATTTTTCGCAAACTAGCTAAATCAAGTACAATTCGAACTGTACTTTTATTAAACTGTGCAATTCGCAATTGCTTAATCAAACCATCATTTGCCGAGATTCGTTTTTTAATATTATCAGCAATAAATGATTGGTAAAAATCAAGATAGATTCGCTTATCTTTTTTAAGCTTAGGATCAGAATTAAGGGCTTGGTATTTATATCGAACTGGCTCAATTGTATTAATCACAATTCGTGACCAATCAGAAGTAGACCAATATTTAATACTCTTGATTCGAATTGGATTTTGCTTTTTTGATTTTTCTTCAGAAATTCCACCAAATTTAGGAATTCTTAAATTTTTGAAAGCAATAATATCTTCTTTATCTTGTGGAAAAAGACGAATATCGACTGGAGGTGCTCTCAACGTCTTTAACTTTGCACGAGCAATTTTAGCTGAATCTCTTCGTGGATAACGATTCACTAATTCTTGGTACGCAAGATAGGCAAGATTTGTATCTTTTTTGAAAATTTCAAAATTTTCTGCAAGTTTCAGCTGTGAATCATCAGCAAGACTCGACTTTGGATATTCATTAACCAAAGTTCGAAATGCAATATTACTTTGATCAATATAGATGTCTTTTTTATTCCATTTGTATAAAGAACGATACAAATGACCTATATTGAATAATGATTGGCTTGCTTGTCGGCTTTTTGGGTACAGTTTATAGATGTCTTCAAACTTCTGAACAGTTCGTAACCAATTAGATCGATATTTTCGAAACTTACCAACATCATATAATCGCAAATAATTTTTCCTTGCATTTTGATAAAGTCGTTCCGCTTTTGAAGTTCTCTTTCCTGCAATCACCATATTAGGGATTAACAGGCAGAAACTTAATAAGAGAATTAAAACGAGTTGTTTTGCTTTGAATCGCATAAATAAAAAGTAGATGTGAATCATTTAGGATGGAGTTTTGATTAATTTAGTTTGTTTTGTAATTTTTCTAAAAAAATCATTGCTTCTAATGGTGTTGCTCGCAGTAAATCAAAACTGCGAATTTCATTAACCCACTCTACATCACTTGAAATAAAACTCATCTGCTCTGCAATATCAGATGAAAGATTTGAGTGATTTTGATTGCTACCATTTTTCAAAGTAGGTTGTTGAATTTCTGATTGTACTTTTGGTAGTTCTTCAATTTTTTCTTCTGGTAGTTCTTCAAAATTTGTTGATTCAAGAGTTGCAAATTTTTCTTCTGCTTTTTCAAGCTTGTTTAAAACAATTTTTGCTCGCTGAATCACACTTGTTGGTAAACCTGCAAGTTGTGCTACTTGAATTCCGTAACTTTTATCAGCTTGTCCTTCTAAAATCTTGCGAATAAAAATAATATTTTCATTTTCTTCTTTTACTGCAACATGATGGTTACAAACACCGTCTAATTCTTGTTCCAATAAAGTCAACTCATGGTAGTGAGTAGCAAAGAGTGTAAGTGCTCCGACTTTTTGAATTTCTTCTGCAATTGCCCACGCAATACTGATTCCATCAAAAGTACTAGTTCCACGACCAATTTCATCTAAGATAATTAAACTACGTTCTGTAGCATTATTTAAGATTGAGGCGGCCTCATTCATTTCGACCATAAATGTGCTTTGGCCTCGTGTCAAATTATCTGATGCTCCAACTCTTGTAAAAATTCGGTCAAAAATAGTTAATTTCGCTTTTTCTGCGGGTACATAACAACCAATTTGAGCTAAGAAAGCAATAATTGCAACTTGCCTCATATAAGTGGACTTTCCACCCATATTGGGCCCAGTAATCAGCATGATAAATTTTTTGCTTGCTGATAACTCAAGATCATTAGGAATGAATGGTTCCTCAAAATTCATTGCTTCAATAACAGGATGCCTACCATTTTTAATCACAACTGCGGGCTTTTCTAACTCAGCAAAAAACGTAGGTCGAGTATAATTATTCATTTTAGCAACCCATGCGAAACTTCCAAACACATCTAAGGCGGCTAAAACTTGAGCTGTTTTTTTAATTCTTAATAATTCTTTTTGAACTTGAACAAGCAAGGTTTCAAAAAGCTGAAACTCAAGTGCTTTTGATTCATCTTCAGCGGTTAAAATGCTTTCTTCTAATTCTTTTAACTCATCCGTGATATATCGTTCACCATTAGTTAACGTCTGTTTCCGAACATAATCATCAGGAACAAGATGCTTAGAAGCATTTGAAACCTCAATATAATAACCAAAGACACGATTATATTTGATTTTTAATACACTAATTTTTGTTCGTGCTCTCTCTTTAACTTCTAAATTGGCAATGAGTTGCTTTCCATTCTTTGTTAGATCTCTTAATTCATCTAACTTCTCATTAACTTCATGGTTTATGTATCCACCATTTTTTAAATGAGTTGCTGGTTCTTCTAACAACTCTTTTTCTAATAATTGATAAACATCAGTAAGCGGATCAAAGTCACCAATTAGCTTTTGTAATTTGTTTGAACCAAATGTTTTTTGAAACTTTAGAAGTTCGGGTAAAACTTCCACACTTTTTCGTAATTTCATTAAATCGTGAATTCCTACAACTGGCATTGAGATTCGAGCAATAATTCTTTCTAAATCACCAACTTGAGAAAAAATTTGTTGAATTGCTTCACACTCACGAGAATTCTTTAAAAAATCATCAACAGCATCAAATCGTTCTTCAATCTCTTCTTGTCGCAATAATGGTGCAGACATCCACTTTCTTAATAACCTTGCACCCATCGGCGTTTTTGTTTGATCAATCAAGGAGATAATCGTTCCTTTTTGTCCACCTCCTGCTGATGAATCAAAAAGCTCTAGGTTTCGGACTGTAGATTCATCCAAGATCATTTTATCTTGCTTTTTAATCCGACGAATCATGCTGATATGAGCAAGAGGATCGTTTTGTGTACTCTTTAAGTACGATAAAACAGCTCCAGCAGAAGAAATGGAAAGAGGTAGATTTTGAATTCCAAAACCTGCCAATGAATTCGTAGAAAAATGTTGCTGAAGAATTCGTTGATTACTATCAACATCAAATTGATAACGATCTAAATATTCTTCTATTTTATGCTCACCAGAAACAGAAAGAATGGTATTAACTTGCTCTATAAAATCTTTAATTACAGTTTGTTCTTTCTCGCCTTTTGGTTCAGCAAGTAAAATCTCTTTTGGACGATACAGATAAAGTAGCTCTAAAACTCGACTGAAATTAAGTTCAATACTAACTTGATCAACCTCAAACTCTCCAGTTGACAAATCACAGAAAGCAATCCCTACTTGCTTCTTTTTTAAATCAAGAGCTATTGCTGATACATAACAATTTGAATTTGCATCCAAGAGTTCTGGAGATGTCGTTGTACCAGGAGTAACAACTCGAACAACTTCTCTACGAACTAGACCTTTTGCTTGAGAAACATCTTCTACTTGTTCACAAAGTGCGACTTTATACCCTGCTAAGGTCAATTTGTTCAGATATTGTTCATAAGCATGGAAAGGGATTCCACACATTGGAATTGGATTTGGTTGGGTTTTATTTCTAGCCGTCAATTGAATTTGAAGTACTTTAGCAGCAGTTACGGCATCATCTCCAAACATTTCATAAAAATCACCCATGCGAAAAAATAAAATTTTATCAGCATGCTGACTTTTAATTTGATTATATTGTTGCATCATTGGAGTTTCTTTTTTTGCCACTGCTTTTTCTCCATCAAAAGATTTTGTAATTTGTTCAAGACAATTGTTTTTTAGAACGAGTGCAAATATTTTTCAATCAGTAGAATCTAATTTTTTAATATAGTAAGATGCCTGAGCTTTATAACATCCATTCTTCACTAGTTGCATGGTTTAAAATCAATCAACGAACTTTACCTTGGCGAGATCCATACAAGCCGTATCACACATGGATTTCAGAAATTATGCTTCAGCAAACCAGAGTTGAAACGGTAATTACCTATTTTCAGCGATGGATTAAGGCTTTACCTACTATTGAATCATTAGCAAATGCTGAAGAAGAGCTAGTTCTAAAATTATGGGAAGGATTAGGATATTATAGTCGTGCTAGAAACCTTAAAAAAGCCGCTATTAAAATTATTGAGCAACATCAGGGAAATCTTCCAGAAGATCGAAAAGAATTAGAAAGTTTACCTGGAATTGGTTCCTATACATCAGGAGCAATTGCAAGCATTGCCTTTAACCAAGCAGAAGAAATTATTGATGGTAATGTAAGAAGAGTTTTTAGTCGGTTATTTGACTGGGAAAAAGAGATCAGCATTCAGGCATCAAATCAATTTTTTCAGGCAAAAGGTAAGCAACTTGTTTCTTTTGGTGAACCAAGAATCATCAATCAAGCGATTATGGAATTAGGTGCGTTGATCTGTAAACCTAAGAATCCTGATTGCAGTTCTTGCCCTGTTGAAAACCTGTGCTTATCAAAACAAAATCAAACCATTGCAGAAAGACCAAACAAAGCAAAAAAAGTATCTAACCTTCCTCTGTATGCAACTTGGCTAATTATTCAACGAGGGGATCAATTTTATTTAGAAAAACAACAGAAAGGAAATTGGTGGTCTTCAATGTGGTGCTTCCCTTATCAAAAATCAGAAAACAAACCTACCAGTTTTCAAGAATCTGCAACTGAATTTTTACAAGAGTATCAAATTAAAAATGCAGAGCTAAAACGGTTTCCTGATTTTAAACACGCAATTACAAAATATAAAGTTACAGCTCAACCTTTTTTAATTCAAATTCCAGAAAATCAAACCATTTCAGAATTAGATAATTCAAACTGGTTTTCTTTCCAAGAATTAGAAACAATAAGCCTTCCAAAACCAGCAAAGATCATTTGTAAATATTTAGGAAATTTAGTTCAGAACCAAGCTCTACTTGAAAAGTAAATTTATATCAAAAAAGCATAATAAAAATACACATTAAAAACTTAGGTATCACAAATATTACCATTCAACTCAAAAGGTTGATTTGGATTTCCTAACATCCACAAAAGTTTGTCAATTATTCGGATATCATGTGGATAACTTTCATTGTATGTTGTGCGAAGAGTCTCAAGTTGACTCTGATGTTCACTAAGAATAGCTAAAACCATACTTTGATAGTTCATATAAAAAGTAATCGCACTATCTATATCACTAATTGATTTTATTGTTGGGCTTGTTTTAATTCTGGGCATATTTATTAAATATGGAGTAATTCCTTGCAAAACAACTAATGCTCTTTCAACAAAAGCATCATAGATAACTACCTTATCTGGAAATGAACACCATAATAATTTTGAGGTCGCAGACAACCATTTTCTTGGAACAGTTTCATAAAACCCTAAAAGAAATTGATAAAATATTATTTTAATTTGATCAGTGTTTAAAGTTTTAGATACAAAACTTTCATGAAATACTAATGTATAGTATTTTTGTATAATTGCTTCTCGATCAGTTGCTTTTATTCCTTGAAAAAGCCCATAATCCAGCATCCATGACATGACTAGTGGTTTATTAATACTACGAGAACTCAGCATTAGTTTCATTTTTGAATCTCTTACAATTTCGTGTTGCATTGCACAAGCTGTTTTGTAGTTAGATTCAATAAAATCTCTGAGTATCAATTTTTTCTCCTTTTTGCTTTTGGTTCAAAATTAATTACTAAATTGATATAAATTTTATCGGATCATCTATTTTTAGATCCAATTTAAATAGTTTTTCATTGTCTTTTGATACTTTCTATACAAAATCAAGTAATTCTTAATTTAACTTTTTTGACAAGTCAAATTTGGAATTTTAGATAAAATTAAACAGACTTTTAGATTTGGTTGAAGAACAAATTGATTGAGGCAAAAAAAAAATTGTAGGAAGTAATAAGCTTTAGAAAGAATATCAAAAATTAGCGGACTAAAAAAAGAGGATGGTTCTATTTTTGAAGGATAGTAAGAGGTAGTGTTGGAGAGTAAAAATTAGTCAAAAAAAAAGAGGCTGTGAAGAGCCTCTTTTTTAAATCTTAAATATTACAATAGAAAGCCTAACCTATCGAATTTCCATGTGATATCTGAATCCTTCTGCTTTTCCAACACTCCATCTAAATTCAACTGGCTTGTTGTGGTAAGAATAAGAAATTCTAGTCACAGAAACTACTGGAGAACCAGCTGCAACATTTAAATACTTTGCTTCCTCTTTTGTTGCTGCTCTAGCTTCTAAATACTCATCAGCCCAAATGAACGGAAGTTTGTATTTTTCTTCGTAAATTGGGTATAAAAGTTTATCACCCATCTCAATACTTTCGAAATCAGGAAAACTGTCTTTTGGTAAAAAGATATTCTCAACAATTGCTGGATTACCTTTTGACATCCGAACACGTTTGATTCGAAGTACTTCTGCTTTTTCTTTTAAATGTAGTCCTTTTTTAACTGTGTCTTCTGGTTTTTCTGTAGTTACACCCAAAAGTTCAGTTGTTAATGATAGAGGATTACGGCCTTCATCAACTGATGCTGCAAAACACCATAACATACTTTTTTCAAAGTTTGGACGAGCTACAAAAGTTCCTTTCCCTTGTTTTCGGTAAAGAACTCCATCTTGAACAAGCTCAGAAAGAGCTTTTTTTACAGTACCTACAGATACATTATAAGTAGTTGAAAGCTCCGCTTCAGAAGGAATCATTTGATCTGGAGTCCAAACTTTAGAAAGGATTTGCTTCTTCAACAATTCTTTTAATTGATAATAAAGAGGCACTGCACTATTAAATTCAAGAGCGTTTTTTTCCATGTTTCCCTTTGTTTTTAAAATTGTAGATTGCTTGTCGTAGGAATAAAGCCAACACCTATTCTTCTGATCATCAGCTAAATAAGCTTCTTTAATAAATAAGTTTAACTACAAACCAAGATAGATAACTGCTCAACGGCATAAATGATAATGCATTTATGCGACATTATTGTCAATTTCTATTGACCTAAATTGCGTTTGATTTTTTGGTTCCAATAATTATTTTCTTGTAGCATCCATTTAGTTAAATCAATCCATGAAAGGCCTAAATCTTTATAGAATCGTTTTGTACTCTGGCTACTAAAACCGACAAAATGGTCTTTTTTATTTGACTCATTATAGTATCGACCTTTTTGACTCATTACTGCCCAATAATTTCCTGGACGATTTGTATACGCAATAAAAGGATTTTTTGGACTCAACCAAGAATGTCCCGCAAATGATGCTTTATAAGGCTTTCCAAGAATATCTAGTACAGTAGGAGCAATATCAATTTGACTTGAATATTCTTTAACAACCAATGGTTTTACTTTTCCACCTAAAATTAACATTGGAATTTGTGTTCGAATTCTTACAAATTGCTCAAAGTTTTTCGGAGGTGATTGTGGCACTTGATAATTTGAAGTATCTGCCAAAATAAAAATTAATGTATTTTTATACCAAGGCTTCTTTTCAATCGTCTTTAAAAATTGATTCAATGTTGAATCAGTATACCCCATCGTTTCGTAATACTTATGCAAGCTATCTTGCCCTTTGTTTCTTTTATACTTTTGAGGAACATCAAAAGGATGATGATTCGTCACTGTTAGCGTTGTTGAGAAAAAAGGCTCTTTTTTCTTATCTAAAACCTCAATCCATTTTTTATACATCGCTTTGTCAGAAAATCCCCAACCTAACTTTTCTGTACCCTTTGGAAAAGAGAAGTGATCAAACATCTGATCAAAACCAATACTTGGAAAAAATTTGATTTGGTTATCAAATGAGGCATTAGATGCATACATCCATGATGTATCATATCCTCTTTCCTTTAGAATCTGAGGCAAGCAACGAAATTTGTTTTTCCAAAATCGTTTCATGATCGCAGCACCGTAGTTCGGCATTAATGAACAATAAGTTGCAACCTGACCATGACGAGTTTGAAAACCATTTGCATAAAAATTTTCAAACAAGACTCCTTTTTTGCTCCAACGATCAAAATGAGGAGTTACTTTCTCTTTACTTCCATAAACACCAACTTCAGCCGCTCGAAATGACTCTAATAAAATAATTAAAATATTTGGCTTTTTTCCAACTCCACATAAAGCTTGTGCTATTGTTGTTGGTCTGTTGCTACTGCACCCAGAAGGCTTCTCCTGATGAAGTAATGGATATTTTTTACTTTTATTTCGCTTTAAATATGTTTGGACTACTTGAATTGCTTTTTTGGGTCTTTTTATCTGAACTACCTGCTCTATTCTTTTTGACCAGAAAAAGTAATTTAGGGCCGATGAAGTTAGAGCGTCATTCATATTTTTAGTAAAATCTGAATTACTATAGGAACCACTTGCTCCACCTAAAACAACCAACGCTAAAAATGTAATTCCAAAAACCTTACCTTTTTCTCCCCAGTTTTTTGGAAGAGAAAAATCCATTTTAAATGCAACAAGAATATAGAGAATACTAGGAATACCAAAAAAGCCCCAAAAGCTTAAACTTGTAAGAACAGAGGAAATATTACTGGTAAAACTTGCTGATTGATCTAAATACTCTAACGTTGAAAATGGTAAATGTGTTCCAAACTGCTGAACATAAATATAATCAGTCAGTATAAAAAATGAGAATGGAACAACTAAAATTCCTACAAATAGTTTTTGGAAGCGTCGAACTATAATAGAAAGGAATAGTGACAAGAAACCAAAAAAAGATGCGATCATTACATCAAACGAAAGCCCCAAACTAAGAGAGTGTAATACTCGCTCCGATTTTACAGGCTGAGCCAAAAATAGAATGAGATGAGAGGCTACGCCTAATGATAGTACAAATAAAAATGCAATGATGCTTGATCGATCAAAAAGTCGATTTTTTGGATAAGATTTTTTGTTTTTAATCATGAATGTATAGTCAGTTATTTATTATGTAAAAATAATCCTCTTATTCAACACTTCGACAAATTGAACTATTATTTTGTAACCAGTGAAGTATTCTGCTAAAAATATGCCCATTTCCGTAGCTGAAGAACTACACAACACATACTTAACTAAGTATCTGTATTTAAAGAGAATTATATTTTATAAGTTTTAATTAAAAAGTTTTTTTCTTAAAGTGTAAATTTTATTTTTACAAAAAATGTATAAATTCGTCGAATTATACAACCAAAATCGACTAGTTTTTAAATTACCCATAAAAAAAATTACAACATAGCCTTTAAAGTAGACAACTACTCAACAAGATTTCACTGTAATTTGTATAATCCTGAATTTAGAAATGCAATTGCATCTTCAAGATTTTCTTTTATAGGAACACAATGAATTGTTCCAAACTCTTCAGCTTGAAAAAGTTGCATCATGTTCATTTTTGCAAGTTCTAACAATGCAATAAATGTAATTGTGATTTCTGTGATGAGGTATGTAGAAAGCAGATCATGAAAGCTAAATTGAGCACTTTTTTGTCCAATCTCTAGAATTTCTAACATTCTAGTTTCGATAGGATGCTCATCGAGTTCAATTTTATGAGATGTTCCTTTTTTCTTCTTTTTTAAGACATTTTGATAAGCCTTAATCAAGGTATAGATACTGACTTCTTGAGTTTGTGGAAGGACTTTTTCTTTTTGAGATTGGTTCTCTTGATCAATTAATTCTGGACGAACAAAAACATCACGACCAACTAATTCTCGACTTCCTAAAGATTCAGAAACTTTTTTAAATTTCTGATACTCAATCAATTTTAGTCGTAATGCTTCTTCTGGATCAATTCCATCTTCATCCAGTAGAGGTTCAGGTTTTGGTAGAAGTGCTCTAGATTTAATCAGAATTAAAGTAGAGGCAATCACTAAAAACTCACCTGCAATATCCAGATTCAGTTCTTCCATTAAATCTAGGAATTCTAAATATGGTTTGCAAATGGTTGCAAGTGGAACCTCTTCAATCGACACTTTTTGTTTCCGAATCAGCTCCAAAAGTAAATCAAGAGGTCCTTCAAAAGAATGTAACTGTACATGCAGAGGATTAAAAAAATCTAACTGCTCTGCAATTGTATTCACTTCAATCATAAATTATTTTCCTTCTTGGTACTCCCAAATTTCTCTTTCTAAAGCTTTTCTTTTCTTTGGCTCCTTAACTAAAGAAGGCATCCGAAATTCTTTAGCAACATTAACCCGAAAATTTCCTTTTTTAGAAGACTTAAAACGCTCTGAAGTACGAAAACTAATTTTTTTAAGGTCTTCCTTCGTTCGAATAATTCTTGGAGTAATAAAAACTAGCAAGTTTGTTTTTTTACGAGTTTTGCTTTTTCCTTTAAAAAACCAACCTAATAATGGAATATCACCTAAGCAAGGAGTTTTTGTCTCTGAAATATCAATGGTGTCATTAATCAATCCTCCTAATACAACCGTTTTTCCATCTGCAATTGTCACACTGGTATTAATTGTTCGAGTTAAAGTAATTGGAAATTTATCAGAATCAAGAGTTCCTGTTTTTACTTCTGAAGTAGTTTCGTCAATTTTCAACGTGATGGTATTATTTGCATTTACTTGAGGAAGGATTTTTAATTTAATCCCTACATCTCTATACTCTACTGATTGACGTTCATTATTATTAGAGTCAATTGTGATCTCTTTAATAAAGGGACGAGTCTCTCCAACATTAATTGTTGCCTCTTGATTGGCCATGGTTAATAGTTGGGGATTGGAAAGAATATCAATGTTTGTGTTTTTTTGTACAGCTTTCACAAATGATTGAAAGGAAGGAAATTCAACACCATTAAAATTAATAATAGGTCCTAAAAGTCCAAACGAAGAATTCTCTTGTCCTGTTGGCAGTGTACTCGAAAGGCCTGTAGGAACACCTCTAGAATTTGGATCATTCATTGTAATCATTCCTCGATTACTTCCACTTTGAGTTAATGCATTTGCTTGCCAATTAATATTCAAACTAAACGTTTTATCAATTGTAACTTCCATGATTAAAGCTTCAAAGAAAACCTGTGGTCGTACAATATCAAGTCGTTGAATAACCCGTTCGATTGATAAAAATTGTGTTGGCTGTGCAAAAACAACAATTGAATTTGTTTCTTCATCAGCAACAATTTTAAATCCAGAAGAATTTGAACTTGAGGAAATTGTACTTTTAGATTTTTTATTTTTCTTTCCAAGCTGTTGAAAAGATCCTGAAACTTTTTGTAAAACTTCTGCAACGTGTTTTGACTTTGCATTTTTGAGCTGAAATACTCGAAAGTTTCCAATCATTCCACCACCTCCAGTAGGAATATCTAGCTCTTTAATAATATTCTTAATTTTTTTTAGTGATGATTTATTTGCAAGAATCAGCAATTTGTTTGTTCTTTTATCAGCAAATACCTGAATCTGTTTTGTGTTCGTTTTTTTAGAAGAAGTCGATTTTTGAAAAATACCTTCAAGTAAAGTAGCTAAAGATTCTGCTTCTGCGTTTTTTACAGGGATAATTTCTAAGACTAAACTTTCTGAAGCTTGATCTAAATCCTCAACCATTTTTTTAACACGAGCAGTAAAAGGTGGTGTTCCAATTACAAGCAAATGGTTACTTCTTTCGAGAGCAATGATTTCTTGTTTATGTTGCTTTTTATTTTTTTTGCTAGAACCTTTAAAAACTTTATTCAGAATTCGTGCAACATTTTTTGCATCAGAATGAAGAATTTCGACTAATGTAATTTTTCGTTGCTCATCTGCTGATTGATCCAATATCGCAACCATTTTTTTCACTTTACGGATTGCTGTTTGGTTCCCTGCAACAAAAATACGATTATTTT
>JBNMNM010000011.1:0-23857 GCA_051275585.1 bacterium
ACAGATGGACAACAAACAAAGGGAGGATTAAATCCGATTCAAGCAGCCAAATTTGCAAAAAAAAATAACATTAAAATTTATACAATTGCAATTGTAAATAATAGTTCTTCATCTCGGAGTTTTGGACTTGGACGTTTCTTAAATTTTCAACGTAAAAGTATTGATACAAAAATGTTACAAAAAGTTGCTTCTATGACTGGCGGTATATTTGCGAAGGCTGATTCAGGAAAAATGTTAGCAACTATTTATCAAAAAATTGCTCAATTAGAAAAAAGTAAGATTCAAAAATCCTATATAACCTATAAAGAAAGTTTTCAATTATGGTTATTTATTGGATTGGGCATTCTATTTTTAGAAATTATTTTGACACAATCCATTTTTCGAAAAGCACCTTAATTTTATATATATTGGGATTCTTTATAATTTTATGTCCGATTTATTTCAATTTTTACATTGGCAAAATTCTATTTTTTTTCTCCTCTGCATCCTTTTAGGATCTGTTTTATATTGGGGAGTTCGAGTTAAAAAAAAGTCTTTACATGCCTTTTATAAAAAAAATATAAGCAACAACTTATTACTTCAATTTCAATCACAAAAAGTAAAAGCAGGTTTATTACTAACCAGTATATTTTTTATTGTTCTTGCGTTGATGAGACCACAAGGTAATCCCAAACCAATTTCAATCAAGAAAAAAGGTCGAGATTTAATTTTTGTTTTAGATGTTTCACGAAGTATGCTTGCACGAGACTTAAAGCCAAACCGCTTAGAACGTGCAAAAGAAATGATTCAAGATGTAGTAAAAAGTCTACGTGGTGGAGATCGAGTAGGATTAGTCATTTTTGCAGGAAATACTGTACTAAAAAGTCCACTTACTCACGATTATTATTATTTCAACTCAGCACTTAAAAAAGTGCAACCTAGTGATATTCCAAAAGGTGGAAGTTTAATTGGTGATGCAATTCGATTAGTGACAACTCGTGTTTTTCAGAAAAAATATCAATCATTTCAAGATGTGATTTTAATCACAGATGGAGAAGATCATAATTCATTTCCTTTAGAGGCAGCAAAAGCAGCGAAAGCGAAAGGAATTAAAATTCATACTATTGGAATTGGTGATCCCGCAGGAAGCAATATTTTAGTTACAAATAAGAATTCAAAAAAATGGCTCACCTATAAAAATAAAAAGGTTCGTACAGCTTTGAATGAAAAAACATTAAAGCAAATTGCTAAAATTACAAATGGCGTATTTATTCCAGCAAGAACAAGCCTTGTAGATTTATCATCAATTTATCAAAAATATATTGCTCAAAATCAAAAAAGAGAAATGAAAGCAAAAAAAATCAAAATGTGGACTGAATGGTTTCAGTTTCCATTAGCCATTGGAATTTTGCTTTTACTTTTTGAGTTCTTTTTTCCAAGTTACCTTCAATTTCGGAAACAAAGATGACCTTACAAAAAAAAACATGGATTACTTATAGTATTTTCTTTGTTTTATGTGGGTGTTTTCTAGTTGGATACACCTTAAAAGAAAGACATTGGGAATATTATCAATCTGATTACCAGCAAATTATTAAGAATAAACCATCTGCATGGTGGAGTGTTTATAATTTAGCACAAATTCATTATTCAAAGAAAAGATATAAAAAAGCAAAAGTGCTTTTGCAAAAAATAATTGATACAAAGAATATTGAAAAAGAGTTGGTGCAATATGCTCTTTTTAGTATGGGCAATTGCGAGTTCCAATTGGCCTTAGCTGAGAAGAAACCAACAAAAAGGATTCAACAATATCAAAGAGCATTAACTTTTTATCAAGATATTCTTCCTTTATGGCAAAATAATAAAATACTTCTTGAGAAGGGAATTATCAATTTTACCTTAACAAAGGTAAAAATTGCTCAAATCCAACAAACCCGAAAAAAAAAAGTTTACTCGAAGAAATTTCAAAATCTTTATAAATGGGCTAAAACTTTAGAAAAACAAGAGGTTTCTATTCTAAAGGAACTCCAATATGTTGAAGCAAAACCTTTAAAGTTAGTAAAAGAAATTTATATTCGAACTCAACTATATCAAAAGAAACAAAATATTCAGACTGAATGGAAAATCATTCAAGATATGTTGTCTTATCAAAAACAAAAGCAAAGTCGACCTCAACAAAAAAGTAATTCTTCAAAAGCAATCCAAATTTAAAATAAAATGAAACGATTTCAAATTATTTTCTGTTTTCTTTATTTTAGTTTGTCTTGGACTATCTCAGCTCAAGAGGCAAACTATGCACATCTTGGAAAATCACTTCAGACAGGAAAGTCTTTGATTGGACAAGGAGAGTATCAACAAGCAAAACAGGCAACTACTAATTCACTTCAAAAATTACGATCTTTTATTCAAAAAAAAATGCCTTTAGAAGAAAGGCTAAAAATGGTTTTAAAGGATGAAAAATTTCTTCTAAAGAACTTACAACGAAGTCCTGAAAAAAAATTAGTATTAAAGCAACAGAAAAAAAATCAAACTCAGATTGGAATTTCAATTCAACAAACCCAACAAAGAGCAAAACAGCTTCGTAAACTTCCATTAAAACCAAAATCAAAGAAAAATTTAGAAGCAAAACAGTATTTTAAAACTTTAAAAGAAGTCGATTCTTTACTAAAACAGTCTTACTTAGAAGAAAATCAAGTTCTAAAATCAATAAACAAACAAAAGAAAAAACAAGCATCAAAACATGTTTTAAATAGTTCGGTATTTGTAGAGAAGGCTCTAAAAAAATTACTTCAACAAAAAAAGCAAAGAAAAAAGAATCAGAAAGAACAACAAGGAAAGAACAACAAGAAAAAGCAACAGCAGAAACAAGGAAAAAACAATAAGAAGAGCCAACAAGAACAAAAGAAAAAACCGCCTCAACAAACACCTGAGCAAAAAGCAGCTCAAAAAGAGCTAGCAAAACTTAAAGAAAGAGCAAGACAAAGAATGGCTCGAAGAGAACAGCTTTATGGAAAAAAGAGTAAAACAAGTGTTCCTGTTCGAATCGAAAAAGATTGGTAGCCAACCTTTAGGAACTTGCTTTTGAAAAAGAAAATAGGTTGGTTTTACTTTGTACAAGAAACACAGAAAAAATAATTCCAGCCATTGAAATAAGTTGAATGGACGTAATTTTCTCAGAATCTAGCCATCCCCAAACAATTGCAATTACAGGAATTACATAAGTCACCATTCCAGCAAAGAGAGGACCATCTTTTTGAATCAAAGTTAAAAAAAGATAGGCAGCAATTCCAGTTCCTAAAACACCTAGAACTAATACTGAGAAAACAGCCAATGGAACATACTGATTAATATCTATTGTTCCAAATTCAAGGCTAAAAGGAAGAGTTATTACTCCAGCAACAAAGAGCAAAGCAAAGGTCAATTGTAGTGGTGGTATTTCCTCAAGGTAGTGTTTAATGCAAACATTTGAAATCGCATAACACAGTGGGATCGTAATATTCAGCAGTAAGTTAACAGCCGTAAAATTCCTAGATAGCCCTTCTCCAAGTAAAAGAAGTAAACAAAGAAACCCTCCCAAAATACCTATCAGTTGTTGTTTTGATGATTTCTTTCCTAAAAAAAACATTGAAATTAAAACAGTAAAAAGAGGAACCAAGCAAACCATCATGGCAACAAAAACAGAGCCATTTTTCTGAATTAAATATGGTTGTAATGTAAAAGGTAGAGCATTTCCTAAAAATCCAATTAAAAGAACAATCCTTAAATGTTTTTTTCCTAACTGCCATGCTTGTTTTGCAAAAAGCATAATGAGCAAAAGAGCAACAGCTCCTCCAACAACACGTAAATTACTAATGCTAATTGCTCCAAATACTAGAGAAGCTTTTTTCATTAAAATAAAACTACTTCCCCACAAAAAACAAATCACAGAAAAAAATATATAGTTCATGAACTCCAAATTGTTCAGGTTTAAAGATTAAATTAGGGAAGTTTGATTTGAAGCAAAATCAAACTTTAGGCAAGTAGATTTTAATACGCTAAAAACATGGTATCCCCTATAATGTGGTATCAAGCAATAATGGTTTATTATTACTTCTTGCCTTATCACCTAAGTTCAATCATCTTCTATGGCTATAATTGAACAGATTACTACCTCTTTTTAGGTCTCCTGATACCACTCTATTTTTTCAAAATTTAATGAACCGACTGTATTTCTTATTTTCTTATCTAAAACGTCATAAGTTCTCATATATTGCTGGGATTTTTTTTATTATCCTTACAAATTGGATTATGGTGAGCATTCCTCATTATATTCAGCTTAGTATTGATTTATTAACCAATAAACAGCTCACAAAAAATCATGATTTATTAGTTCGATATCTTGTTGTTATGCTTGCTTTAGCATTTTCGATGATTGGTGTTCGAATTTTATCTCGGATCTTGTTTTTTAATCCTGGTCGAGCCATTGAATTTGAAATTAAAAATGACCTTTTTCGCAAGTTAATGGGATTGCAAAAAGATTATTATGACAAAAATCAAACAGGTTCAATTATATCTCGAATTAACAATGACATTACTGGTGTTCGTTTAATTTGTGGTTTTGGTATGATGCAAACTTTTAATATTGCTTCATCATTATCATTTACTCCTTATAAAATGTGGCAAATCTCTCCCAAAACGACTCTTTATTGTCTCATTCCTGTTGTGATAATTTTCTTTTCGGTTCGTTTAGGAATGTCCTATGTTGTGAAATATAGCAGAAGGAGAATGGACTCATTACAAGGTTTGTCTGCTTTTATTGTTTCGTCATTATCAGGAATTGATGTCATCAAAAGTTATTTAATGAAGGATTGGGCTAAAAATGAATTTCAAACTCAAAATAAAAAATTGATGTCTGAATCAATTAGTCTTGCGTGGACAAGAGCCTTCATTATGCCTTTACTAGGAAATCTAGAGAATATTTTAAAAGTATTGGTTTTATTGGTTGGTGGGCTTTTAGCAATCCATAGCGAAATGACCATTGGAGAACTAACCGCATTCATCACTTATACGGCTCTATTAACAAACCCGTTAATGGGATTAGGATGGCTAACAACAATGATCCAACAAGGGATGGTTGGACTTGCCAGTTTAGAAACCATTTTTAAGAAAGAAATTCCATTTGAAAAAAATCAGTCATTACCAAAACATGACCTTCCTCACCTGTACGACCAAGGAATTGAAGTCAAAAACTTACATTTTCAATATGAGGGAAGTACTGAGAATATTCTTAACAATATTTCATTCCGAATTGAACCAGGGAAGACTGTTGGTGTTTTAGGTTCTGTTGGTTCTGGAAAAACAACTTTAGTCAATTGTCTCAATCGCTACCTCACTGTAGAAAAAGATCAAATCTTTATTGGTGGAAAAGATATCAATTCTCTTTCATACTGTGATTTACGCTATTCAATTCGAACCGTAAGCCAAGATATCTTTCTATTTTCTGATACTGTGACTAGAAATATTTTATTTGGAGTTCGTGATAGTGAGGAAATTGATACATCTATTGATCCTAAAGAAATGAAGAAGATTATCTATCAATCTGCATTAGAAGAGGAAATTCTTCGTTTTCCAAAACAAGGAGAAACATTAGTAGGCGAAAAAGGAATTATGCTTTCTGGTGGCCAGAAACAAAGAATTTCGTTAGCTCGTGCAATGACATCACCTTGTGATCTGCTAATTTTAGATAATGTACTATCGGCAGTGGATCATGAAACTGAAAGGTTTTTGTTAGAACAGATTTATCAGAATGAACATGCTAGAAGTATTTTGCTAGTTTCACATCGAGCAAAAGCCCTTGAGCATACTGACCATATTCTTGTTTTAGAAAATGGGGCAATTGTTGATCAAGGAACACCACAAGAACTTCTAGAAAAAGAAGGATTTTTTAAACAAACGTGGGAACTTCAAAATCAAAATTAAAAAAAGAAGGTAAAAAGTAAGAATAACTTGGAAAATTTATTGACAGATGTTTGTAAGAGTAACAAATTTCAAGTTCGCATATTTTTATCTCTACCAAAACTTTGGATTTACTCCGACTATGGCACAAGAATTAGTAGTAAATAAGGAAGAACACATAATCAAACCTGATTCTGTTGATGATTATCTATTTCATGCAGTTGATTATGTTTATAAGAAAAAAGCTCTTTTTATCTCTTTAGCAGTTGGAATTATTGTTCTTATTCTTTCTGGAGTATTAGGATATCAATGGCTAGAAAAAAAGGCTGTTGAACGAAGCTCTGATTTATACGAAATAGAATTAGTTATTAAAGATAAAAACCTTTCGTTTGCTAACAAAAATACACAAGTCACAAAGTTAGTTCAAAACTTTCAAACTAATCATAAAGGAAGTTTAGAGCAGTCTGTTGCATCTTTTTATCAAGCTCAACTTTTATACTCTGCAAAAAAATACAAAGAGTCTGAAAAAATATTCAAGAATGTAATTACAAGTCTTGAAGGTGATTCTGCGATTAAAAGTTTAGCGACTCTTTACCTTTCTCATGTATACCGAGATCAACAAAAACTTGATGATGCAATTCGAACATTATCATCACTAAACACAGATTGGATGCCTAGTGTTCGATTAATTGAATTGATTGAGCTTTATGTTGTAAAAGGTGATAAAAAGGCAGCAAAACAGAACTTAGAGGTTTTTCTGAAAGAATTCCCGAACAGTTCGTACTCTTCAAGAGCTTCTCAAATTCTTTCATCACTATAAGCTTTTAATGTAAGAACAAAAAAATCGATATTATGAATTATTTAGACTTTATCGAAGGCCATAAAACAAATAGATCATACAACCTGTTTGAAAAGGTTCTTATCGCAAAAGCACGAGCGAAAGACCTATATGATGGAAAAACAACTCAGTTGGTTAATATTGAAAACCGAAAAAAAACTGCTGTTGCTCTTTATGAACTATCACATGATTACATTCAGCCTCTGATCCGAGATGCTTCAGAAGTTGAAGTTGAACCAGAATTTGAGAACTTTGATGAAGAAGAGTAGCCTCAAATAGCTACTTTATCTTTTTTGATGACCGAAGATATAAGAGTCGTTCAATCCAAAATAGTGGAAGAATGCGGCTCTTATCTAATTTAGGATATAACAACCGATAATCAATCCAATTACGTTTCCTTTGTTGTTTTCCTTTCCACTGATTTTTGACCTTCTGCCACAACTCAATTAGCTCTCCACTATCCAAATCAGCATAACCAATCACAATATCCATTTCCTGCGATTTTTTAAGGCTTTCTACAATTGAGATTCTTTCTACTTCAACATGGAATTTTAGAGTCGTTTTAACCGCATTTGCAAACATAATTGCAACCTGACGGAATAAAGGATCATCAATATATCCAATTCGGATTTGAAAAGGTTTTAGTTTCTTTTTTCTCCACTTCCATAACAAGACTCTTGCCCAACGTGTATTATACAATCGATAATTTGACCGAGAAGAGTAGAGCTTAAAATTACTTGGAATAAAGCTTTTTGTTGCATTTAAAAAAAGATTATTTTTAGCAAATTTCTTTGTAGGCAAAACATGGGTTATTGCTTGTTGAATTAGTTCATTTTTCTTGGCTAAAAGTTTTCCTCCAAAACGAAAATAGACTAACTGATTTCCACCCATTGATTGGGCTTTTTTAGATATATTTTTTGGAAGCTCTTCTAGTTTTTGAAATTGTCGACTAATAAAAAAACCTTGAATTTTTCTTTGTTGAAATGCATGGATTAAAGCTTTCTGTGTTGAAAAACTTTGAATAATACACTTCTCATTTTTTCTCAGCAGAACCTTACTTTGAGCACGAAAAGAAATAGAATTATAAAATAAAATCTGATTTTTAACATCTAAAGAAAGTAAGGGTGTTGTAAATAGATAGGCTTTCTTTTCTTCAGAAAAAATTTGGATTTGTTGTTTTTTAAAGATTGTTTTGAAATTTTGGTTTTGCAGAAATCGTTTTAATACAATTCGTCTTGGATTATGAAATTGCTGGTTTTGTAATGTATCCCAACTTTTAAGTAACACTTGATGACTAGCATTATTCAGGGAAAAATCAATTTTATGTGAATCTAATCTCACATTCCATAGAGTTTTAAATTTCTTTAAATGATACCGTTTTGGACTACAACCAAGCGATAATAGCGATAAAACAAACTGATCTTTTGAGGAAAGATAGTAATGAGGATGTAAATTAGGGTTAGGATGATAAATCCCTAACACTAATCCAAAAGACTCTGATGAAAAACTTAATAAAAGCAAAAACAAAACAAAAACATTTTTCATCAAAATCAATTTTAAGAATTCAGTAAATCAGAACGAATAAAAGGATACGCACCATCACGGTAGTAAAAATAAGGATTTAAAATAATGTTTTTTTCTAATTCCTGATAATAATTTCTTTCTTTTGTGGTAATTCGTTGAAAAAACCAAGGGCCATCAACTTGCTTTTGGATAATTTTAATATGGCCAAAATCAAAGAAAATTCGACGATCTTTTTGATTTAAATATAAAATCTGAGGAATAAAATCAATTCGCTTTACTGAACTCAACACTTGAATCTGTCTATTTGCTAACTTCAATGAATATCTAATTTTTCGTGATGGTAACCAAGCTTTCTTTGAGTTTGATTTTTTCAGTAATTCAAAAGGATAATATTGCTGAGTTTTCTTTAAAACGTCCCCTGTTTCATCCAGCTTACCTGATATTTTTGCCAAAATAGGAGTTCTAAAGTTTACAAAACTTCTAAACTCTTGAACTTTAAATTTTTGTACTGCACTTTTTTGTTTAACTAGCTTTACTCCAATTGAATTAATTGAGTAAAACATCAAAATATCTTGAGTTGGACTATAAAGAACATCTTCTACAGAAAAAACCCCTGTTTGATTATTCACTACACCTAACAGTATTCGATCTGGATTAGGCGTATTAACTCGAACAGCCAAGCTCATTTCATCCGCAATTTGTAATCCACGTCTGATTGACTTAAATTTTAAACTTAGCTTTCCTGCAAGAAGGATTCGAACCCATTTCTTTTGTTCTTTCTTAATTTGTTCATTTTTTGGAGCTAAAGTGTGAGCCTTCTGTAATCGCTGATATGCTGATGGTAAATCTTTTTCCTTAATATATCGAAAATATCGTTTGAGTAAATCTGCAACCGTTTTTTTCGCTGTTCGTTGATATGCTTTTTTGTACAATGAATCATTAGCATTGGCGACATGAGCACGATGATATTCAATTGTTGCCTCTTCAAATCTTCCTTGTCCTTCTAATTGTGTTCCTTGGTAATAGTTATAATTACATGAGGAAAGTGCAAAAAGAACAAGTAGAAAAGGAATACAGTGTTTTATCATAATTGTTTTTTACTTAATTTTCTGTTTTGCATAATTAATATGCTTTTGAAGCGACTTTGCTTTTCGATGACCTAGTTTGATACTTTTTTTCCAGCTTTGAACTGCATTTGGCCACTGTTTTAAACTTGCATGAGCAAAACCTTTCAAAGACCATGCAGAATAATTTTTTGGTTGAACTTTAGTAAGAGTATTTAGATGTTGTAATGCTTCTTTTGCTTTTTTCTGTCGTAATAAAGCAAGAGAAAGTCTTCTCATATATAGAGGAGATGCAGGATCAATACTCAATGCATTTAAAAAGTATTTTTCTGCTTGAGCATAATTTTTTAATTTATAAAAATTTTCACCAATCTGATGCTGAAAGTTTGATGAATCTTTAAATGTTTTTTCTGCTGGAACAAGAATTTGGTTGGACTCTTTATAACGCTTATTTTGATAGTAGTATTTTCCTTTTAGTACATATGCAGCTTCATATTTTGGATAATCTTTTAAAACTTGATCCAATAATTGAAACCCAGCAATTTGATTTCCTTCTTTTAATAAAATTCTTGCTTCATTTAAAAGAAGTGTTGCTGCTGTATCTGGCTTTTGTTGATTATTATTTGTAGTTACAATTGCAACTTTAGGTTTCTGAAGTAATGCCTTTGTAAAAAGTCCTCGTTGAAACATAACTTGATCATTTTTACTCTTTGGCAATGACCAAGGATTTACTTTTTCTAACTGTTTATAAAACGTTCTTCCTGTATTGGTATTTAATCCTTTCTGAAGAGTAAGAATTAAAAATGCAAGATCGTTATAATCATCATATTTCAAAGCTTCACGAGCAAATGTTTCAACTTGCTTTTTATCTCCATTTTGCAAATAAATTGTTTCTGCTAAAAGAGCATATAACTCTGAAGATTTTGAATGATTTGCAATTGTATTTCGTAATAATTGCTCAACCTTACGTAACCACGTTTCTTTTTCCTTTCCTTTTAACTTTGCAGAAGTCATTAGCATTGATTCAACTAAAGTAGACACCGCAAGAGCTGGACTATCTTTATGAATTTGATCTTGAAGCTTTAAAACAAGACTAATGTCTAAAGGCTTAGTGTAATCTCTACTCTGAGCTCGGAACTGATAAAGATGTTGGGAGATTTTATTTAATATTGGAAATGGACTTGCTGATCTAAAAACAAAACCTGAGTGAATAAAACGTCCAACTTTCAAAGATAGTAAATCTATTTTGGCTAATAAATTCTCTTTTGTGAACTCAATCTCAAATTTTTGGACTTTTTTGTCTTCTTTTTGGACTTTTACTAGAATAAAACCATCATCTAGAATTTTTGCAAAATGTCCTGATATATGAACTGTGGTTTTTTCTGTAACTGGTAGATTCGATTGTTTTGCTTTTTGCTTCCAAAGAGCAATTGTTCTTGAAGTATGAAATTTCCAACCTTTGGAATTCTGCTTCAAATTGCCCTGAATTCGATCTTGAATAAAAAATCCAAGCCATTCTTCAGTGCCAATAATTCGGCTATTCTGAAAAGGAGATACAGCAATAATCTCCTTTCCAAAACTGGAAGAAATCGAAAGTAGTACTAAAAAAAAACTAAAAAAAAAGATTTTTTAGTAAACATGGTTGTTTTCATTATCATTTTGCTCATCTTGATTATGGATTTCTTCATCTTTATGTTCATCCTTAAGTTTTTCTCCTTCTGGAAGTTCTCCAGTTACAAAGTCAGTTTGATCAAGCTCTTCAAGAAGAGTCTCAAGCTTCTGATTTCGAGCCGTTTGCTCTTCTTCAAGAGTTTTATTCTCTCCTTCTAACTCTTCAACTCGAAGAGTTAAGTATTCAATTTTTTCAATAGCCTTTTTAATTTTCTGTTCCAGCTTTTCTAAAATATCCATAAATGCCTCTATGTTCTTATTCAAATCAATAAGAATTTAATTTAAATTTTTGCTGCTGTAATTAGCTGGTGATTATAAATCACTTTTGCATCTTTTTTCATTTTTTCAACAATTTGAGAAAAAAGCATGTTTGTTTTGCTTTCATTCATATATTTGCCTAAAAGCTTTAATTCTCGTTCAGATTTTCCAAGAACAGCAGGAATTGTTTCTAGCTTCAATACCAAGAAATCACGTTGACTACTTGTGATTGATTTCACTACCTGAGTTCCCTTCATTTTTAGAACTTCATTCACAAAATTTGGTGCATAACCAACCGTTTTCAAGAAACGATCTCGAATTTTAAATGCAATCACTTGTAATGGAGCATTCAGTTCTTTTACCAATGCTTGATAACTAGCTACTGTTTTGATCTTTGTTACAGATTCAGCTAATTTTTGTTTTGCAAGTTGAATTGATTTTGCTCGTGAAGCTAACACTTTGATTTCTTTAGTAACTTCTTTTAAAGGTTTTGGTGCTGCTGGAACATTTTTTACTAATTGATAAATAAGAGCATTTTTACTTGAAAAAACAAATACACCCTGATCATTCAATTTTTGTTTTTTAAGTCTTTGGTAAAGACGACGAGTTAAACCAACAGAAGGAATAAATCCAGCTTGGTCAAATTCTTTGCTTGCAATTACAGTTTTACTTAGATTTTTTGCTTTTTCTTCAAGTGTACTTTTTTTAATTGTTGTTCTTAACTGTCCAAGTTGATTTCGTAATCTTCGAATTCCTTTTTGTTCAAGAACTTTTTTCTCAATAATTACTTTTACATCAGCAAATTTTTTCACAGTTGATTCTTTCTTTCCAAGCAGTTCCATAACATGAAAACCTACTTTTGTTCGGAATGGCTTTGAAAGAACTCCTACGTTTGCACTAGCTAATGCTTGTTCATATTCTGTTGAAAGTGATCCTTTTGGTAACCAGCCTAAATTTCCACCTTTATTCTTTGAAAGGATATCGGCTGAATGTTGTACTGCCAGTTTTGCAAATTTTGTAGGATCTTTTTGTAGCTGTTCATAAATTTGAGTTGCTTTAGTTCTCGCAGCTCGAATTTGTTGAGGAAGAGCTTTTTGAGGCAATCTAATTAAAATATGTTTCGATTGAAATGCCCCTTTTGTTTTAAACTCGCTTTGATGTTTTTTATAGTAATATCGATTTTCTCTTTCTTTAACCTTTATGTCTTTTTCTAAATCCTTATTTGTTAAAGAGAAGTATTTAATTGCAAACTGTTGTGATTTTTCAAATTGCTTTGGATTTTTTTTGTAATATGCTTCTAATGCTTTTTGATCAATTTGAACTTTTCCTAAAAATAATTTAGGATTGAACTCTAAAAGCTGAACTTTGATCTCAGTATTGCTACGTAAATAATCTGCTTGTATAAATGCTTTATCAGTACGAATTGATCCACCTAAAAATCTGAGATATTTTTCTAATAATAGTCTTTTTTGAATTCTTTTTTCAAATTGAAATTCGTCAACACCCTCATTTTTCAAATATTGGGTATATTTCCGTTGATCAAATCGACTATCAGTCTGAAATGTAGGATTCCCAGTAACTACATTAGCCATTTCTTGTTCAGAAATTGAAAAACCATTTTGTCTTGCACTCTGAATCAACAAAGTTTCATTCACTAAACCTGCAAGAGTTTGTTTTCGAATTCTTGATCTTTGGTTATCTGTTAGTTGTTGTCCTGATTGTCTATAACGATTTAGTGTATTGTTATAACTTCGATTGAAATTTTGATAGGTAACTTTTTCACCATTCACAGTAACTAAAAGATTTCGATCACTTTGATCAACCCCACCAACACCTAAGAAAACAAAAACGACAACAATAAGTCCTAAAAGGACTTTAACTGCAATGGATTGAGTACTATTACGAAAAACCTCTAACATAAGAAAACCACTTTTTTGTATTCAGGTATATATAGATGGATAAATCTGGATAAGATCTAGTATAATTTTTTGTTATTTAAATGTAACTTTCAGAGCGATTGGAGCTTAATAGAACTTAATTTAAGTGGCAAGAATAAATCGTATAAAAACTAATAGGCATATCTTTTGAATTCCTTTTTAATTTTAAGATTTTTTTGCTCATTCAGCTAAGATTGGATCAATTTCATGTATAAGTTTTCCCTACAAACAGTTCTGGAATTACGAGAGCGGCAAGAAAAGCTTAAGATGAAAGAGTTTGCTCAAGTAATTGAGGCTGAACGACAAGTTCAGGAAAAAATCGACGAAATTTACCAAAGACTAAAACAAGAAGACAAATTATTGAATCAACAGAAAATTCAAGGATCTTTTTCAATTGATTATTTATCATTTGCTTCCCATTTCAAGAAAAAAATGAAGGATGACCTAGAAACATGGAACAATCGATTACAAGAAGCAAAAAAATATGTTGAAGAAAAAAGACAAGAATTGGCTGATGCAAGTAAGCTAAAAAAAGCATTAGAAATTTTGAAAGAAAAAAAAGAAAAACAATATTGGCAAAAAATTCATAAACATGAGCAGGTTCAAATGGATGAAGCTGGCTCAAATTTATTTCAGCTCAAATCCGCAAGGTGGGGAACCACATGAGAAAAGTAACAATCATCACACTAATGTTTATTTTAGGAAGTTTTTTTTCCAATGCATACGGAATGACAAACTTCAAAGAGTGGGTAAACAAGCTTAAACCTGGAACATTTGCTCTTGAAAAGAAAGATTCAAAAAAGAGCACACAAAAGAAAAAGAAAGTTTTTACTAGCTCTGAAATTCAAATTCTTACTGCTCTTCAAGCAAAAGAAGAAGTATTAAAGAAAAGAGAGTTTCGATTAATTAGAAAAGAAAAAGAACTCAAAACCTTAGAACAACAAATTGAAAGAAAACTAGACCGAGCTCGTCAACAAATTAATAAATTAGAAGCTGAACGAAAAAAACGAAAGAAATTGGACACTCGTGATATTTCTAGAATGGTGAAATATTATAATTCAATGGATCCTGAAAACGTTGTTCGTTTTATGAATGGAATGGATCGAGTTACAGCAACTCATCTTTTAATGCGTATGAATGCCAGGAAGGCATCTGCGTTAATGGAGTTATTAGATCCAAAAGTGGCCATTGAAATTACAGAATTAGTTACACGATTCAAAACAAACCGAAATTTAATTAAAAATAATTAATCATTTTAGTTTTTATCCAATAGCTGCATTGTCAGGGATTGACGAGTGCTATTGGGGATGGAAAGGATATTGTTAGGTATAATTACAAGGAGGTAATTACCATGCAGTCAACACAAATACTTAAAAATCAGACTAAAGAGCAACTTCCTAGTAATTTTCGAAAAAAAGAAACGAAATCTTTATCGGAAAGGAACTTTAGCAATGAATTACGTTTTGCAAAAAAAGATTTATTGCAAAAATCTAATTTAAAAAGAGCTAACTTTAAGCGTCAAGAGCAAACTCAAAATAAAAAACGTTTGGATGAGAAGCGTTCTAGCGAAAAACATTTGGATGAAAAAAAAACAACTTCAAAATAGTCGTATTAAAAGGCAATTAAAAAAAGATGCGATTGAAAGAAAACAAAAAGAAAAAATTAATGATGAACAAGCTCATAATCATTATCAAACAGACCATAATACAAAGAATCCAACAGGACGTTTAATTGGTCATCAAAATAATGAGCAGAAAGATTATAAAACATCTGAACCTACTAGAAGTGCATCCTTAGAAGGACTCGAAGGAGCATCACATCTAAAACTTCCTCCAGATTTAGCACTCCGCCAAGGTAGCATTGAACAAATTAAAGAACAGGCTGTACAAACAATTCAGCAAGAAGAACTTTTAGCAAAAGAAGGAAAGCAACTTCAAAAAGTTCAATCAGACAAACAATTACAATTTAAAGATTTTTCAAAAGGATTATTTCAACAAAAAGAAAGTTTTAAAAATACAATCCAACCTGAAAAATCAATGTCTACTCAAAGAGACCTCTCTACCCTTACTGGTGAAGATAAATTTGCTAAGCTCACAGGCTTAATGAAATTCTCTCAAGCTACAGATTCTCAGTTTCAAGAAAGCTTAGGGGAAAATTTTTCCGATATGAGTTCCGAAAAATTTGCCGAGCAGGGACAACAAAAATTTTCGCAGAATTCTCAAGATGAGAGTAAACAAGAGAAAAAACCTGAAACAATAAGTATTTTAGACACCACATCTAATAAAAAAACAGCGACCAGCGAACCTGCTTCACTTAGTGGATTCTCTTTATCAAATGCAATAGATAAAGCAGAACAAACACAACCAGTTCAAAAAACGGCTGATACTACAGTTACTGATAATCGAGAAACAACAGATACAGATAAGATTGCAGATCGGGCAAAATTAATGTTGTCAAATGACCGAAGTACAATGGTGATGAAATTATCACCTGAGCACCTTGGTAAGTTAGAGTTTAGATTAGTAAAACAACAAAATGGCCAAATGATGGCTAAAATTAAAGTAGAGTCTTTAAGTACCAAAGAAGTGATTGAAAACCAAATGGGGGAGCTTCAAAAAAACTTAGAAGATCAAGGGATTCAAGTTCAAAAAATTTCAGTTGAACAGAGCGAAGCCTCTAAAGAGGGAACGTCTTTTGCATTTTCTCAAAAGGATGAGCAACAAAAGCAACAGACACCTCAAAAAGTAAAACGAGATAGAAATCAAGTTGCTGGGATTCACAAAAATCAACAAAGTGAAATTCCCGCTCACCAATTATCAAATATCCATAAATCAAGTTCAGGATTAAGTTTTTACGCTTGATTATTAGAGTAGCAAGGGAGTGTAGCCGTGGGTGTTAGTTCTACAGCAAGTGCGATTAATACAGCAAAAAATTCGCTAAGAAGTCATGCTTCAAAAACAATAGGAAATGACAAAGGTCAGGATAAACTTGGAAAACAAGATTTTCTGAATCTTTTTATGACACAGATGTCAAATCAAGATCCAATGTCACCTATGAAGAATGAGCAGATGATGCAACAAATGTCTCAATTAGGGATGATGGAGCAGTTGCAAGGAATCAATGGTCAAATGAAACAAATGAATTCCAAACAAGGTGAAAGTTCTCGATTCGAGGCACTGAAATTTTTAGGAAAAGATGTTTCTTTTGAAAACAAAACAATTCAGCATGAACAGGGTACCAAAACGCCTATTGCTTTCAATCTAGAAAAAGGAATGAAAGAATTAACTCTCCAAGTTGTGGGCAAAGATAATAAACCCGTTTTTACTCATAAAATGGAGAAGACAGAAGCAGGCCATCACCAATTTACTTGGGAAGGAAAAAATGACCAAGGTCGTTTAGTTTCTGACGGAAAATATACAATTAAAATGAATGGTGTCGATAAAAATGGGAGTGCAATGTTTATTACTCCTCATCGAACAGAACGAGTTACACAAGTTAAATTTAAAAATGGAAAACCTTGGCTTCAATTAAAAACAACATCAATACCAGTTTCAAAAGTTGCTTCTATTGATATGAAGACTCAAGAGTTATTTGGACAGTCTATGCCTCTTCCTTTAATGAAGGGAATGACACCAAAAAATCCTATGAAGAAATAGTTTTTATTTATTTTTAAAGACCAACTCATCTCAGCTTTACACGGATGTAGGCTGAGTATTGTTGGTTTCTTATTTATTTTTTAGTTATTATAGGTATCCAGAAAAGTTTCTTCCATTGGTCTAATTTTTGCCAATTGGCTTTGTCAGCCGTTTTATCCTGAAAAATCTTAACGTTAGCACTAGATGCACCATTGGAAGAAACTTTTCTGGATACCTATACAAGTAATTTTTGTTATCACCGAATAACATGTAAGTGTAAAATTACACGGAGGTAATTTTATGATTGATTCTCTATATGCTGGTGCTAGTGGTGTAAAAACATACAATAGTGCCATGACCGTAACTGGTTCCAATATTGCCAATGTAAATACAGCAGGATTTAAATCAAATCGTGTTGCATTTAAAGATTTACTTGCAACTAGTCTTTCAGGTTCAAGTAATAAAATTGGAAAAGGTGTTAGTATTTCTAGTGTTGATGCTATTCATACTCAAGGAACATTTGAAAGCTCAGAATTAGAAACAGACTTAGGAATTGATGGTGAAGGCTTTTTCATGGTTGCCAACTCAAGAGGAGAGAAATTCTATACTCGTGCAGGGCAATTTCAATATGATAAAGATGGATTCCTAGTTACCAATCAAGGCCTACCATTATTAATGAGCAACGTAGACGAAAATACAAAAGTTAGTGTTGGTGCTCCGCAAAAAATTAACCTGCTTAAAACTCAAGATCCTCCAAAGAAAACAGGTGATGGAATTCTTTCTGGAAGTGGATTAACTATTTCTGCAAATATTAATATCGATTCAAAAATTCCAGAAATTCCATTTAATGCAAATAATGTAAAAACATCAATGTATAATTTTTCTACAACAACAACAGCTTATGATGCTGTAGGAAATGAACATACAGTTACACTTGCATTCCGAAAAATGCCAGATCAAGAAGCAAAAATTGATGCTGCTACAGGACAAAAGATTCCTGGTACAGAAGCAAGAAATATGTGGAAATGGTTTGCTGTAGTTCCTGGAGAAGATCTTGAAGGTGGAAAAGCTGGTGTAATGCAAGCTGCTGGTGGTGGTTTCCTCAAGTTTGGAAATGATGGAAGACTTCTTGAAGATATTCAAGGAAAATTAGTAACACAAGCTCCAGGTCAACCAGGACAGCCAGGACAGCCAGGAGAAGCCTTAAAACTTCCAGAATTAATTCAATCACAAAAAGATCCTGATAATAAAAAAGCTACCATTAACTTTAACTTTAAAGGAACTGGCACTGAACAAAAAATTGGCTTTAACTTTGGAAAAGGTTCAAATCCAGGTGATCCAACTGATAAACGAGATGGACTTGATGGAATGACTCAATTTGCTTCTGATAATAAAGTAATCTTTATTGGTGGGGATGGTCATAAATCTGGTGCATTACAAAATATCAAAATCCACAAAGATGGACTCATTGAAGGAGCATTTGATTCAGGAAATGTTCGTGCAATTGGTCGAGTTGTTTTGGCTAAGTTTGCATCAAATGAAGGACTTCAAAGAAAAGGAGATAATCTATTTCAAGAATCTCTTAAATCTGGAAAAGCAATTGTAAATGACCCAGGTTTAGGTGGAAGTGGAGAAATTCGATCGAAGACGTTAGAGAAATCAAACGTAGATCTTGCAACTGAATTTGTAAAAATGATTGAACATCAACGAGCTTTCCAATCAAGTGCAAAAACAGTAACCACTGCGGATGAAATGATCAGTGATCTTCTTCAAATGAAGCGATAATTAGAATAATACAGTTGTTTTTATTTTCAATGACAACTGTATTATTTCAGTTTTTTCAAAAAATCCTAGAGTAAATTTTTTATTCTAGGATTTTTTTTATTCTAAGAAAAAAGAGTACTTAAAGAATCACCATCATGAATCCGATGGATAGCTTTTGCAAAAAGACCAGCTACAGAAAGTGGAATAATTTTACTGCAATCTTTAATTTTTTCTTCAAGAGGAATTGTATTTGTCACAACAAGTTCATCAATTTCGCTGTTTTTAATTCTCTCAATTGCATTTCCACTTAATACAGGATGAGTAATTGCTGCACTTACAGCAAGTGCTCCTTTTTCCTTTAGAAATTCAGCAGCAGAACAAAGAGTTCCAGCAGAAGCAACTTCATCATCAATAATTAGTGCATTCTTTCCTTTTACATCTCCAATCAAGTTTGTTGGAACTACTGAATCAGTATTTCCTAGCCGTCGTTTATCAATGATGGCCATTGGGAGATTTAAACGGTTTGCATAACGTCCTAAGTGTTTTGCTTCTCCAACATCAGCCGCAACAATCACATAATCAGTTAAATCCTTTTTCCTAAAATAATCACAGATAATTTCAGTTGCAAGAAGTTGATCAACAGGAATATGGAAAAAACCTTGAATTTGCGGAGAATGGAGTTCCATTGTTAGAACACGATCAGCACCCGCTGTTGTCAAAAGATCTGCCATTAAACGAGCAGCAATTGAAATTCGAGGTTGGTCTTTTTTATCTGATCGAACATATGGAAAATAAGGAAGAACAGCGGTGACTCTTGCTGCTGAAGAATGCTTTAGTGCATCCAAAAGCAGAAAAGTCTCCATAATACCATCACTTACTGGTGGACATGATGTTTGAATTACAAAAACATCTGATTCCCGAACATTATCCAAAACTTTAACTAACATATTTTCATTACTGAAATTGATCGTTTCAGTTGGAGTTAAATCAATGGACATATGCTTGCAAATTTCTTTTGCAAATTCAGGATGTGAGCTACCACTCAAAACTTTCAGTGGACCTATCATAGATGTATGAATGGATGATGGTTAAAGAAGAATTACATGAAGTAACAACTGCTAAAAAAACGCAACATAACGAGCTAAGTCTTTTTGGTAAAGCTGTAAAAAAAAAAAAAATTAACTTGTTTTTTCTCAGAATAGAGAGTTCTTAAATCATTTTCAAAAAACTGAAAAACATCTGTGAGAAATCAAGGTATAAAAGGTGAAAAATAAAATCATTACTTTTCACCTTAAAAAACTAGAAGTTTTTAACTTTAGTTCCACGTTGTTCCATTGGAACATAACGTCTTTCTGTCTCACCAGTATAAAGTTGTCGTGGTCGACCAATCTTAGTAGCAGGACTTTCGATCATTTCTTTCCATTGAGCAATCCAACCTGGTAAACGTCCCAGAGCGAACATTACAGTAAACATATTCACTGGAATTCCTAATGCTTTATAGATAATTCCACTATAAAAATCTACATTCGGGTAAAGGTTTCGATCAACAAAATAAGAATCTTCTCGAGCCACTTCTTCAAGACGTTTTGCAATCTCAAGTAATGGATCGTTTACATTTAATTTAGAAAGAACAAGATTTGCTGACTTCTTAAGAATAGAAGCACGTGGATCAAAGTTTTTATAAACACGATGTCCAAAACCCATTAAACGGAATGGATCATTTTTATCTTTTGCTTTCTTTACAAATGGATCAATGTCTCCACCAGATTTGTGAATCATTTCTAGCATTTCTAATACAGCTTGGTTAGCACCACCATGTAAAGGACCCCATAAAGCACAAATTCCAGCAGCTACAGATGCAAATAAATTAGCATGACTACTTCCAACAAGACGAACAGTTGAAGTTGAACAGTTCTGTTCATGATCTGCGTGAAGAATCATTAATTGGTTTAATACATGTTCTACATCAGGATCAATTTCATATTCTTCTGCTGGAACAGAAAACATCATGTTAAGGAAATTAGCACAATACCCTAACTTATTACTTGGATAAATCATTGGTTGCCCAATTGATTTTTTATAAGCATATGCAGCAAAAGTTGGTACTTTTGCAAGAAGACGATGAATTGTAATTTCTACATCTCTAGAATTAAATGGGTCAATTGAATCTTCATAGAATGTAGACATTCCACATACAACAGAGGCTAAAAGAGCCATAGGATGTGCTGAGTATGGCCATACATCATAATAACGCTTCACATCCTCATTAATCATTGTATGAGTTGTAATGCTGTTCTCAAAGTAATGAAGCTGGTTTGAGTCTGGAAGCTCTCCATTAATAAGCAAATATGATACTTCAAGAAAACTTGAACGTTCTACCAAATCCTCAATTCCATATCCACGGTATCGTAGAATTCCTTTTTCACCATCAAGATAAGTAATTGCACTTTTTGTTGAACCTGTATTTACAAAGCCACTATCAAGTGTAATCACACCTGTTTGACTTCTAAGCTTAGAAATATCAACAGCAACTTCATCTTCAGTTCCAACAAGAACAGGAAGGTCTAATTCTTTATCGTTAATTGTAAACTTTGCTTTATTGCCCATAAATCTCCTTAGAACTATTCACCTGGGTTAACCAAAAAAGAATTCCTAATAAAACACTTACTCTTTAACACTTACTTTATTCCGCCACAAACGTAACATTGATGGTTATGAAAAAGGAGTAAGTTTCCTATCTTATTTTTTAAGCTTAGTTAGGGGGATCAGAAAAAATTCTGCTCTAACAAACTTTGTTAAAAAACAAATGAGAATGTTTCTTGCCTTGATAATTAAGCTCTAGTTGCAGTTTGCTTGTAGCTTAGAGCAAAACACTGTAGCAAGAAAGAAATTACTTCGTGAAGTCAAAAAAATATATTGTTTTACCTCATTACAAAAAATGACAAAAGTTCGGAATTTTACCTTACCAATTTTTGCAGTTAATCGTCCTGTAACCATTAGTATGGTGTTTATATCACTAATAGTATTAGGTTTTATAAGTTTAAAACGGATCCCTTTAGAAATGATGCCACAAGGGTTTTCGTCAACATCAATGACAATTTCGACACCATATCCTAACTCATCTGTTGATGAGATCATAAAAAAAATAGTTATTCCTTTAGAAAAAGAAATTAAGACGATCAGCGGGATCACTAATTTTTATTCTCGTATCAATGAAAATCGAGCAAGAACCCGAATTAAATTTTCAGGAACACAAAATCTAGATGAATTATACCCAATTTTAAAAGAAAGACTGGATCGCATTTTACCAGAAATGCCTGATGACTTCGAAAAGTTTTATATTTATAAAAGAAATGATGATAGTTCTCCAATTGCATGGTTGTCTCTTTCTCTTGAAAATTACTCTGAAGAACAGTTATCGTCTCTTCTTGAAAGAATTGAAGCTGGGTTTTCAAGAATTAAAGGGGTTGCAAAGGTAAACATTTTCGGAGTTTCAGAGAAACAAGTCATCATTCAGTTTAATCAAAAAAAAATAATGAATTACCGCATCAGTATTGAGAAAGTAATTCAGGATTTACAAAAAGACAATTTCAACCTTGCATCTGGAAAAATTACCGATTCAAAAAAAGAGTGGTATTTAAAATCAGTTGCAACATTTCAATCAAAAAAAGAGCTAGAAGATCGAAAAATTGGTTATGGAGATTTAAAACTAAAAGATATCGCTGAAGTAAAATACACCTATCCTGAAAGATTATGGCGAAATCTTTTAGATGGAAAAAGAGCAATGACCATTGCGGTTTATCGAGAGTCCGGAGCAAATACAATTGAAGTTAGCGAAAGGCTTCAGTTATATACAGCATCGATTGCAAAGAATCCGCAAATGAAAAATATCAAGTTCATCTTTTTAATGTTGCAATCTAAATTTATTAAAGATGGATTATCAAATCTTTTAGAAACGGCTGGTTGGGGAGCAATTTTTGCCTTTATCACTCTCTTCTTTTTTCTGCGTCGAATTCGATTAACCATTATTATTATTACAGCAGTTCCCTTTTCAATTCTCATGACCCTTATTTTTATGGATTTTATGGGAAGATCCATAAATATTATTTCTTTAATGGGATTTATGGTGGGTGTGGGAATGTTGGTTGATAACTCTGTTGTTGTTGTCGAAAATATAGCTCGTTTACAAATGGAAGGTCTTGAGAAAAAAGATGCTGTCATTCAAGGGACTAGTGAAGTTAGTATTTCAATTATTCTTTCGACTTTAACAACTGTTGTTGTTTTTTTACCTGCAATGTTTCTAGGTGATGGAGGACAATTACGATTCATCATGATTCATTTAGGAGTTCCCATTGTTGTCTCTTTAGTTGCCTCTCTATTTGTTGCAATGTTGTTCATTCCATTTGGTTCCATTTTTCTAATCAAAAAAAAGCAGGAACAAGAACCTCAATATATTTTATGGTTACAAAAGCACTATTATTCAATTTTAAAATGGAGCCTAAATCATAAATATCAAACATTTTGGTTATTACTATTAATTATTGCTCTTACCATCATTCCTGCAAAAAATTTAAAAATGTCTGCATTTGGAAGTGGCAATATTGTTAGTGTTAGTACTTGGTTTCAATTCCCTCCTGATTGGGATACCGCAGATGTTTCAAAATATTTTTCTCAAATTGAAAAGGTTGTTCATGCCCAGAGAAAGAAATTAGGAATTAAAAATAGTTATGTTTGGCATTCAAACCGAAGAGGACGATTACGACTTTTTTTAGTAGATAAAGAGCAACAACCAATTCCTCCTAAGCAATTACTAAAAAAACTTAAAACATTAATTCCTGTGGTAGCAGGTGTTACATTTCGAATTCAAGGACGAGGAACACAAGATGATAACCAAGGATTAGAAATCCAAATTTATGGCTCAGATCAAAATCAATTAAAAATTTTAGCTCAGCAAATGATTGAACATTTAGAAACTCTTTCTGGTGTTTCTGAACTTTCTGAAAGCACTGAAACATTAGATCAAGAAGCTGTCATTCATATTGATGTTGAAAAAGCAAAAAATTTGGGACTAACTCCTCAAGCAATTGCCCGTCAAATTTCATTTACCATTCGAGGAATTTCAAACTTACCATCAATTAATCTGCAAGGAAAAGAGATCAAGATGGTGGCTCAACTTAGAAAAGAGGATCGTGAAGGATTAGAAACACTCCGAACAATGACTTTTTTCTCAGAAAAAAAAGAGGCCATTAAGCTTTT
>JBNMNM010000012.1:0-23578 GCA_051275585.1 bacterium
TTAAACTATAAATTACTTCTTGATTATAAGTGGGGTATTGCCAACTGAATAGTAATAAGAATGTTGCAATAAAAAAAACAAATAAATTCTTTCCTAGAGGTGATTCTAAATGAAGTTCATGTTTAGGAATATCAAAGGTAGCTTCTTCTTCTTTTTTATTAACCGTATCTGAAAACTCTTCCCATGTTGGAAGCTCTGCTTTAATAGATTTTTCTGCTTCTTTTGGTAATGGTGTAAAACGAAATATATCCCACCAACGTTTTCTAGGTTTGAGCTTCTTTTTTCTCATAATTTGGGAAGAAAAGAGTTAAGCACCTTTAGTCTGAACAAAAGTGCATTGAGCAAAATTCAGCTTAACGTAACGGACAAACCTTTTGATGTAAAGGTAGCTTCTTTTCTAGAAAAATTGGATTTTTTTAACTGATTGGAATTGGACTAGCATGCAAATTCCATAAATCATCATCTTCCATTGCCAAGATAGGCTTCAAAAATACAGGATCAGAGTTAATTAAATCAGCAACTCTTGCCATTGTATCTTTTGCTTCTTGTTGATCAAAGTTAGGATTTTCTAATGAAAATAAGGTTTGGTGTTGATGACGAATTTGCTGGAGTTGAGGTTGCTCTGGAATATAAGAAAATGTGAGTAAATTAGTTTGTTTAGTAAATTTCTTTAAATAAACATCACTTCGAAGTTTATTAGGAACTAAACCAAATAATTTTGCAGGATAAGAATATTCTCCTTTTGCAATTTGAGTCGTTTTAATCAAACGATTAATTACAAATAGAGATTCAAGAGAGCCATCTGTAACGCCTAAAATATGTACAGAACGTCGAAAAACTTCTTGAAATGAACCTCCAAAGTCTTCAGAATTAACATCCCAAATAACCCAATCGTAGTCCCAAAAAGTATGATATTCTTGAAAAAGGACAAAACATTCGTTAATCACATGACCATAATGTCCTGTGATGATTGGTGCTCCTCCTAGTTCAATGACATCAACATACTCATTAATAGGAACAATATAATTCTTAGGATTTGTTTCTTGATAATTAAAATCAGATTTCTCTAACTCTTCAAAAAGAGCAGAAACTTTTTTTGAGGTTACACAGCGAGAAGTATCTTTTTTAAAATCAGCACCAATTAACAATGTTTTTTTGCCATAATGTCCCATTGCCATTGCCAAGTTTGAAGCAACAAATGTTTTCCCTGTTCCTCCTTTTCCTAAAACAGAAATAATTCTCATTGTGACAATTTGGGTTTTGATTTTTTCTTTACTTTGCTTTTGAGATCATACTCAAAATATCGTCCATATAAACTTCTTCGATTTAGAAAACGAATTCCATACACATTACTTTTTAGGTCTTCTCGATAAAGAGAAAGCTCTATAATACCTGTCCAACCGCCAGTAATGTGTTTTTTTAACTTAATGACTACTTTTTCTCCAACTTTAAAATAAGGCTCTACTGGCTTTGGCATTGGACACGTTTTTTTAAAACGAGATGTATCACCATAACAGTGCCAACTTGCTTTTAAAATAACGGCAATTCTTCCATAGCCACCATGAACAGCAATATATTGATCTGGATCAAACCCTGTTGTTGTTTCATATTCAGTTTTATCAATTCGATCAAAAATTTCTAATCGATAAACTCGATACTCTGCAAACAACTGAGCAGGAAGCAAAACACTTAAAAAAAGAAGAAGAAAAAAGCGAATCATTACTTTCCTCGGACTAAAACTAGTAAATCATCTAGTTCTGGTTTTGTAATTAATCTAGACTCACCTGATGCAAGTTCACCTAGTTCAATATTACCAACACTATAACGTTTAATTTTGATCACTCGATGTCCCACTTTATGGAACATTTTTTTGATTTGTCGATTTACACCTTCTTGAAGGGAAACCTCTAACCATGTTTTATCATTAATGTTATGCAAAACTTTCACCTTTGCAGATTGTCTTTTCTTTCCCTCTAAAACCATTCCATGATAAAATTCTTTGATATGCTTTTTATCAAAAATTCCCTTGATCTTCACAAAATAAGTTTTCCAAACATGTTGTGCAGGATGAATAACACTTTGAGCAAAATCTCCATCATTAGTAAGAATCACTAACCCTTCTGCATCATAATCAAGACGACCAACAGGAAATAATCGTACTTTTTTAGACATATCTTTAGGAAAATAATTCGCAATAATATCTCTTTCTTGAGGATCATCAAGAGTAGTTACACAATTTTTTGGTTTATAAAGTGCGTATGCGATCGTTTTCTTTTTTACGTTAGGAAGAATTTTTTGCCCTTGAACGACAATATAGTCCACATTAGGGTCAGCCTTAACACCTAAAGTTGTTACTTTTTTTCCATTAAGGAAAACTTCACCATCAAGAATCAATTGCTCCGCTTTTCTACGAGAAGTAATTCCTGCATTTGCAATGATTTTTTGCAATCTAATTTCCATATACCTCTCTTAATTTTTTTAATGCTTCTGTTGCTGCGTTTTGTTCTGATAATTTTTTACTTTTTCCTTGTCCACACCCTAAAGTTTCACCATTAATCACAACGGTTGTATAAAACTCTTTATCATGATCAGGCCCTTCTTCTTTATCTAATTGATAAAGTAAAGATCCTAATTTAAAGCATTGAACCAGTTCTTGAAGGTCTGTTTTAAAATCAACATTGGAAAAAATTTGTTCTGCAATTTTAATTTCTTCTAAGAAAAAAAGCAGAATGATGTTATAAACAGTTGAAGTTCCTGTTTCTTTCTTTGAATCCAAAAATATAGCAGCTAAAAGGGCTTCTAGAGTATCCGATAATATTGATTTTTTATTACGGCCTCCAGATAACTCTTCTCCCTTGCCAATAAAAACGTACTCTCCTAATTGGATTCTACTCGCAATCTTACACAAACCAACTTCTGAAACTAAAACAGCACGAAATTTTGATAACTGTCCCTCACTAAGGTGAGGATACATTTCCATTAAAATATCACTAATTACTAACTGTAATACCGCATCACCTAGAAATTCCAACCGTTCATTATTATCTTTACTAATTTCAGGATTTTCATTTGCAAATGACTTATGGGTAAGAGCTTGTATTAATATTTTTTTTTCACTAAATTGATATTGAAACTTACTTTCTAACTCGTTAAGTTTCGCAATAATTGTTGCATTATGAATATTTGCCATAGAATATGAAATAACAAAGTTTAAGATACAAGCTAATTCATTTCGTTTTACTCATTTCAGATTGAGAGGTCAATCTTGAGTAGAAATGAATATTTTAAGTTTTCAAAAACCTTAAAATATCAATAGTATCAAAAATAAGTTCTGATTATTTTACAAGTTTTTAATATGCCACTTGAAAAAGAGGCTGATTTTTGTTGAATTAAAAATGGCTTATATATTGCTATTCTCTGATAAAAGTAATCAGGTAGTTTCATAACAGAAAAATGTCAATTTTAATGATTCCTTCAAAATAGAGTACCCATGCTACAATCATTATTCAATAGGGAAGATAAAGAAGGTAAAATCAATCAACACTTTAATAAGGGTCTTCAGTTTATCGAAGATAAATTATTTAATCAGGCAATGATTGAATTCAAAAAAGCGATGGAAATTGATCACGATACGGTGTATCCTAAGCTTTTAGAAGAATTAGATAATTATTCAGCAGCTGGAAATTATGAAGGTGTTTTAGCTGTTGGCCTTAATTTACTCAAAGATAATTCTGAGGATTATGAGTTAGCAAATAAATTAGGTAATTGTGCGAGACAAATTGGTGACTATAACCAAGCAAATAACCTTTATAAACATGCACTACAGGTAAATAAAAAATACAAGTTTAGTTTGTATAACTTAGCTGCATCAATGGCTAAAGTAGATCGTTTTGATGATCAAGCAATTAGTGCCGTACAAAAGTTTGATAATATTACAGATTTTGTTCTTCCTGAATACTTCGGAAATCCTCAATTAGTTGATGAGTATAAAGAAGAAATTAAAGAAAGAAAAAAAATAAGTTCAACAGAAAGAATTCAAGGATTACAATTAGAAAAAGAAGCTGATTCCTTAACTGTTGATGAAATTGAAAAAATTAATTTAGAAATTGAAGACCTTAAAAAGCCAAATCCAGCAGTTCATTCTGAAGATATTCTTGAGCATTTTGATCAATTAGCAGAAGAGCAAAAAGAGCATGCTTTCGAGCATTTATATAATAAAGGCTTATATTCTCTTTCCATACATAATTTTCAAGTTGCAACTGCTATTTTTGGTAAATTAAAACAACAAAGTGCTTCATTTAATTACATTGATTTAGGTCTTGTTATTGCGAAAGCCCAAGAGGGTGATTATGACAAGGCAATGGATATGTTAAATAAGTTATTAGGAAAAAATCGTTATAATCGTTACTACAATATTAATATGGGACTGCTATATCGTAAGAAAAGTGCTCCTTTATTAGCATTTAAGTATTTAATTTTGACGGATTGGCTTCTTGAAAAATCAAATGGAATCTATAATATTTCAGAATTAGAAGCTCTTGCAGATAAAAAGTTTGAAGAAGGGCGCTATAAAGACGCATTACAGTTTTATAAAGTAATTGCCTCTGAAGCAAAAACAGGCACAGTTTGGGAAAAAATTGGTGATATTCATTTAGTACAAAATCATCATGAAGATGCCTTAGTTCCATTTCAGAAGGCATTACAAATTTCACCAAAAAATGCGACTGCTAAACAAAAACTATTACAAATACATAAATTTTTTACTGAAAAAGGAGATGCACTACAACAAGAATTAAAAATGAAGCCAGCGGTTGAAAATTACGAAAAAGGCTTAAGAATTTTTCGTGATCCTGAAACCATCAAAAAAGCAGCTTCAATTTATCACCAAATGAAGAATTATGAAAAAGAACAATCTTTGATGGAAGAGTGGCATGCACTTCAAGAAGAGGCTTTAAAACGAAAAAAAGAACATGAGCGATTAGACTACCTAGCAAAAGGAAAACAATTTTTAAAAACTAGAAATTATCGTTCTGCAATTGAGCATCTTGAAAGTGCTCTTCGAATGAAAGTAGATAAAGATGTTTTTCTTACTCTTGCTCAAATTTATAAAGGATTAAAAAAGACAGCTGATCTTCAAGATTTAGTTGGTCGTTGGAATAAAATGGTTGAGCATGAAGAAAAAATGAAAAAATATGAAAAAATCAAAGAGAGAGAAAAAAATAATAAAGAGGAAGAAAAAAATTCATAATCTAACTCTTTTGTAGTTTACCAAACATGGGAAATCGCTCTATGTTGTTCTGAAATTTGTTACTGCTTTCTAGACAGTTTTTAATTTTTCAGAAGGAGTAGGATGCCCAAAGTTTTTGGTAATGAGCCCGTTGATCAGCTGACAGAAAAAAGCAAGGATAAGGTAAAACAACCAAGAATGTATAATGTGATTCTTCATAATGATGACTATACTCCAATGGAGTTTGTTGTTGATGTCATTACTGATGTCTTTCATAGAAATCCTGCTGAAGCGACACAATTGATGCTAGGTATCCATAATAATGGAAAAGCAATTTGTGGAACTTACAGTTATGAAGTTGCAGAAATGAAAGTGGCTCAGGTTCATCGCAAAGCCGATCCACATGAGTATCCTCTAAAATCAACGCTTGAAGCGGTATAAGGGAGAAAAAAGTGCTTAGTCGAGACCTTGAACTTGCATTAATCGCAGCAGTACGAGATGCAAAAAAAAGAAGGCATGAATTTGTAAGCCTTGAACATGTATTTTTTGCTTTGCTTTATGATAATATCACTTCACGTATTATTGAAGATTGTGGTGGAGATGTTGCGGAATTAAAAGAACACGTAAATTATCATCTCGATGACAGTGTAGATAAACTGCCTGAAGAAATTGACCAAGAACCATTTCAAACATTGGCATTTCAAAGGCTTATGCATCGAGTTATGCTTCACCTTCAAAGCTCAGGAAAAAAAGAAGCTGATGGTGGTGACTTACTAGCCGCATTTTTTAAAGAGGTTGATTCTCATGCTGTATATTTCTTAAAACAACAAGGCATTACTAGGCTTGATGTTTTACGGACTATTTCCCACGGATCATATAAAGAAGAGGATCAAAGTCCTTCTGATGATCAACCTGCATCAGACTCTTCTCAACATGATGTTGAACAAGAGCAGGGTGCTTCCAAAAAAAATCACTTGAAATCCTTTGCGGTAAATCTAACAGAAGAGGCAAAACGAGGAAAAATTGATCCTCTAATTGGCCGAAAAAAAGAATTACAACGTACAATTCAGATCCTTTGCCGACGAAAGAAAAACAATCCTATTTATGTAGGTGATCCTGGTGTTGGTAAAACTGCAATTGCTGAAGGTCTAGCAATTCGTGTAGTTACAGGAGATATCCCTGAATTTTTAAGTGAAGTTGAAATTTATAGTCTTGATATGGGTTCCTTACTAGCTGGAACAAAATTTCGAGGTGATTTTGAACAACGCTTAAAAGGTGTAATTAGTGAAATTGAACAAAAGACACGAGCAATTCTTTTTATTGATGAAATTCATACAATTGTAGGGGCTGGTGCAACTAGTGGTGGTTCTATGGATGCCTCAAATATCCTAAAGCCTGCATTAGCATCAGGAAAACTACGTTGTATTGGAGCAACAACATTCAGTGAATATCGAAATATATTTGAAAAAGATCGTGCTCTTGCAAGAAGGTTCCAAAAAATAGATATACCAGAACCAACTGTTGATGAAACCTTTCAAATTCTTAAAGGTTTAAAATATAAATACGAAGAACATTACGACATCAAATACCATACATCAGCTTTAAAATCAGCCGCAGAACTTTCAGCAAGATATATCAATGACCGCTTTCTTCCAGATAAAGCAATTGATGTTATTGATGAGGCAGGTGCTGCATGTATGATTTTACCTAAAAGTCGAAAAAGAACTCATATTGGGGTTCATGACATTGAAAAAATTGTATCACAGATTGCTCGAATTCCAGCAAAAAGAACAGATCTTAATAGTCGTGAGTCACTACGTAGTTTAGAGCTTGATTTAGAGCAAAAAGTATTTGGGCAAAAAGAAGCTATTGGTCATATTGTTACAGCAATTAAAAGGAATAAAGCAGGTTTAGGACATCCTTTAAAACCAATTGGTTCTTTCTTATTTGCAGGCCCTACAGGAGTAGGAAAAACCGAAGTCAGTAAACAAATTGCAAGCTTGATGAATATTCACTTTGAACGTTTTGATATGAGTGAATATATGGAGAAACATTCTGTAGCTCGACTTATTGGAGCACCTCCAGGATATGTTGGCTTTGAGCAAGGTGGTTTACTAACGGAAGCAATTAAGAAACATCCACATTGTGTTCTTTTACTTGATGAAATTGAAAAAGCTCATCCTGATATTTTTAATATTCTACTTCAAGTAATGGATCATGCAAAGCTCACTGATAACAATGGAGCCCATGCTGACTTCAGAAATGTTATTTTGATTTTGACTTCAAATGTAGGTTCACGAGAAGGAAATACAAACTCAATTGGATTTAACAATACAAACGAAGCAAAAGAAAAAGCTGCAATTGAAAAAACATTTCCTCCAGAATTTCGAAATCGCTTAGATGCAATTGTTACTTTTTCTCCTCTTTCTACTCGAGTGATGGAGAGTATCACAGACAAGTTCTTGGATGAATTACAAGATCTTCTTTTTGAAAAGAAGGTGCATGTTGAGTTTTCTAATGCAGCTAAGAAATGGTTATCAACCAAAGGATATGATAAAGCTTATGGTGCTCGCCCAATGGGACGTTTAATCCAGAAAGAAATTAAGGATAAACTTTCAGATGAGATTCTTTTTGGTAAGTTAGCAAAAGGTGGGACTGTAAAAATTGACTGTAAAAAAGAAGAACTCGAATTTGAATATGTTGAATAAAAAAAAGCCTCAATTTTTATTGAGGCTTTTTTTTTACTCTGAAGCTTTGGCTTTAGTAGAACTGCTTTCTCCACTACTATATCCATCTTTATACCATCCTGTTCCTTTCAATTGAAAGGATGGTAAGGATGTTTTCCTCTTAAGAGTGTCCTCTCCGCATTTTTCACATTTTTCTAATGGTTCATCAGAAAATTTTTGAATTACTTCAACTTCAGTTTCACATGCTACACACTGATATTCGTATAATGGCATTTGACCTTCTCTAAAGGGTAGGCTTTCTAAAGTAAAAATGAGTAATGGATATAACTACAATCACGTTTTCAATGATCCTAAATCGAAACAGAATAGAGTATACTTCAATAACAAATCAAATGTTTTTTATTTTTTAGAATAACAAGAAGAAAATCAAGACAATTTCCAACTTCTCTTTATTTTATGATATAAATCACATTGAACTCCACATCAAGTGCAATTTGATACAGAAAAAACAAATTAGATTTGAAAGATTTACTAAAAATGAGTTATATGATTTGAATTATCTCTTTTCTATCAATTAATTAGGAAAAAAATGAATCCAGAAAATTCAACTTATGGAATTAAGAAAATTAGTAATCTTTCATATTCAGACACAGTCCTAAAAATAACAGAAACCTTGAAAGATCAAGGATTTGGTATTCTTACTGAGATTGATGTTAAAGAAACATTAAAAAAGAAAATTGATAAAGATTTTACTCCATATATTATTCTTGGAGCATGTAATCCTATTCTTGCTTATGAAGCATTAACAAATGAAATTGATGTAGGCCTCTTACTTCCATGCAATATTGTTGTTTATGAAAACCCAAAAGATCAAAAAATAGTTGTTGCTGCAATTGATCCAACAACAATGGTACAAATCACTGATCGATCTGACTTAAATGAGTTTGCTCAAGCTGTAAAAGAAAAATTAACTCAGGCAATTTCAAAAGTATAGTTTGATTTTAGTTCAGAGAAAATAGCCCATAAAACTAAAATAGTTTTAATATCAAATAGTTATTCAGAATTAAGTTCTATTTCTATAGTGAAAAAATGACGCACTTTCAGAAAAAACTGTGGCTGTTTTTCTTGCCTGCTTATTTTGCATTATTTACTTACATGTAAGTAATTGATTTTTTATCTAATTTTTAAAAACAAAATTTTGGTCTATTCTTTGAACATCAAAATGAGTTCACAACAGGTTTATCACTTAACTTCAAAAAAGAAGGTATGTTTGCAACCTGTTTTTAATTTGACGTTCTTTTACATTCGTGCATATCAAAAGCAATAGAATTGGTCTTTTTGAACTTAGTTCTAATTCGATTGTAATTTATGATGGAGAGAAAAATCATGAGAAAATCACTAATTGCTTTAACAATTGCAGCAGGTATGCTGTTTTCTTTTGCAGGAAATGCATTTGCTATTTTTGGTTTCAGTGTAGGAGCGGGGGTTCCTGTTAGTTATACAGCTCAACTAGAATCAGACACAGGTTATGAAACAGATGGACTACCAACGGGTTTAATGCTTTATGCAAAAATTCCTTTTCTAGTGGGTGTTGGTGTTGAGGAATATAGTCAAAGCTATAAAAACTCAGCTGGAACTCAAAAATTCACTGTTAAAAATAAACTTTATGATTTAACAGGTTCATTACCAATTCCAATCATTGATGTTTCTGTTGGTCTTGGATTTGGATCAACTGCTGTTACATGTGATAGTGGACTTACTTGTACAGATATTACAGATGGAGCAACTTGGCAAATGTTTGTCAAAGTTGATATTCCAATTTTTGTTGTTGCTGGTGTTTACTTAAGTTACCATAAAGTTTCTGCAATTACAAAAGCTGAAGCAACAATTAGCGGAAGTAAAACAGAGTTTGATCAAGAAGGTGATTTAATTGCTTTAGGACTAAGTGTTAGTTTCTAATCACGTTTAAAAAGCATGATATTTTAAAAAAAAGGCAACTTAAATGTTGCCTTTTTTTATGTCTGCATTTGTTGTTCTACTAGCTTCCATGTCTCTTCTACTGACACGTCTTTAATACACTCCAAACCACATTCAGGATAATGGCATGAATGCTTACAACCTGGGTCATGTTCAATCGCTAAATTATTTACACTATTTGGTGGAGTCCAATTAATCATTACAGGTCTTCCAAAAACAGCTACTGTTTTTCTTCTTGCTGCAACTGCAAAGTGCATTGGCCCATTATCATTTCCTAAATGAAAATCAGCTTTTTCTAAAATAGCAACAGTTTCCCGAATTGTTGGAATATCATAATCAGGTAAAGATTTTGATTTCATCTTTTCTTGTACAGCCTGAATAAAATGCTCTTCTCCAGGCCCCCATAAAAAAAGAATCTGAGCGTGATATTGCTCTACTAAACGATCACAAATCAAAGCAAAATTTTCTGCTGGCCAAACTTTGTAATCTCTTCGAGATACAGGCGAGACCGTCACAACAGGCCGATTTGAATCAACTCCCAACTTTTTAAATAAAGAATCTGCCATTTCCTTATCTTCAGAACTAACAAAAAAATCGATTTGTGGATTTTCTGCTTCAATTCCTAATGCTGTTAATAAATGCATTTTGTGGAAAGGTGAGTAATCTTTTCCTTCTGGAAGATCAAGAGCATGAGTATAAAACTTTTTTCGTCCACGAAAATTAAAACCAATTCGGGTAGGAGCCTTACTCCACCATGAAATAAATGCACTTTGTCCCTGACCAAAAAAATCAACGACAATATCATATCCCTCTTTTCTAACCTCTCCAGCAACTTTTCTAAAGTCACCAAATTTAGGATCTCTTGGTAACTGAATTACCTTTTCTACATAAGGGTTATGCTCATAGATTTGATGAGATGGAGCTTGTGTAAGAAAATGAATTTCTGCATCAGCAAAATGTTCTGATAAAGCACGAACGGCTGGAGTAGTCATTAAGACATCTCCAATTTGCTTTAATTGAATACAAAGGATCTTTTGTTTCATAAAAAATAATTAAGAGAATTTACTTTTGATTTGTCGATGCAGAAAGAAAGATATTCTTTGCAAATGTAGCTGTATCTTTGCACGAATTATATTCGTTGATTCCACCAATAATTCCACTTAGTAATGGAATTGTTTTTGTTGCTTGATAAGCTCCTTTTTGAGAAAGAAACTTGGCTACTCTTTTTCCTGAAATTTCATGAATATCTTCAATAAGCTCTTCTGGAATTTCAAATGGCTTATTTTTTTGGATTGATTCGATTAAAATCGGAACTGTTTTATTCAAAACATTATTTCCAGATTCACCTAAAATTGAAAGAAAAGCCATCATACGAATTGCAGGATCATCAATATCAAAACCTACAATATGAGCAATTGCGGCTGCCATTCTTGTTTGAAGTACCCAGTTTGCAAATAATGTAGAAGGAATTGAAATTGGAAGAGTAATCAAACCGCCAAAATTAGTGATACAACCAGCTGAGAAATTTTTAATTTTCTCTCGCTTAATTAAAGCATCTATTTTTTTTTCAGTAGTAGGATAACGTTTATTCTTTAAATACTTCTCTCCTAATTCTTTTGCACTAATAAAAGGTTTTTTTCCTTCAATACCAAGATTTAAAATATCACGAATTACTTGAGATGGATTTTCTGGTAATAGTGACTGAAGAAAATCTTTTTCATCAGCAAGAATTACTTTTCCAGAATATAATTTATCTGGTTGCTTTTTCATAAAGCGACTTGAATTGAGATTCTGAGGAATTAACTAGTGTAGAAGGTAGGTCTGAGGCTAACAAAAAAAAAAAATTCAAGCAATTTGTCTTATCAACTAAATTTTAGAGCCTTTAATTACTCCCTCTCACGCTTTTTTAAAAAGCATTTGAGAGGGGGCAATTGATAAAATTACTTCATTTTTTTACTGAGATTTTATTATACAGGAAAGACAGTACATCGAGATGCAGAAACATCGACATTAGATCCTCGACTCCAACTCTGATATGGTTGTACCGAAGCCTGCACAAGTTCTCCTGAATTTAGACGAACATCTAAAATTTCTCGATCACCCATAAATTCAATTCCTTCAATTTTTCCATTTGAAGAACCATTTTCTTTACAAACAATCAAATTTTCAGGTCGAATCATTAACTGATAATCTTTTACTTTTGAATCTAAGCTCGCAATGTTCTCTGAAACTTCACCAATAATAGAGTTCAAAACTCCATTCTGAGCCGTTGCATTCACAAAGTTCGCACTTCCTACAAAGGAAGCAACCCAAGGATTTACAGGCTTTTGATATATTTCTATCGGACTTCCGATTTGAACAATTTTTCCTTGTTCCATCATAGCAATTCGATCAGCAAACGAAAATGCTTCTGCTTGATCATGAGTTACCAAAATCACACTAACTTCAGCCTTCTTTAAAATTCGATGGACATCTTGTCTTAATTGAACCCGAAGTTTGTAATCAAGGTTTGAAAATGGTTCATCAAGAAAAATAACTTTTGGTGCAGGTGCAAGTGCTCTAGCCAATGCAACTCGTTGTTGTTGTCCACCAGATAACATATGTGGCATTTTCTCTGCTTGATCTTCAAGCTCTACCAATTCAAGCATTTCTTGAACTCGTTCTTTTTTTTCTTGCCGACTACCAGTTAATCCAAAAGCAACATTCTTAAAAACGCTAAGGTGAGGAAAAAGAGCATAGTCTTGAAAAACCATTCCAATATTTCGGTTTTCTGGTTTTACCAATTTTTGAGGTGTGGTTACTTGACGGTTATTTAAAATAATTTCTCCGCCTTCAATACTTTCAAATCCAGCAAGTGCCCGAAGTGTTGTAGATTTGCCACAACCTGAAGGGCCCAAAAGAGCTAAAAACTCCTGATGATGGAGTTCTAAATTCAAACCATTAACAGCAACTGTGTTTTTAAATTTTTTAACAACACTTTTACACTCTAAGATATGATGACTCACTTTCACCTCGTCAAAAGTATTTGTTTTTCTTCACATAGACAAAATTGAAAAACTGCTTTTTTAGTTAACAGGAAATTAGAAATTAGTGAATACAAACTTTTATTTTTCTGTAAAGTGCATCATACTTTGAAAGGGTCAAGTTCTTTTATTTATAAAAATTTACTCATTTAGAGTGCTTTTTTACAATTTGTTCTGCAACTTCAATAGAAATATGAATAATTTTAATATGAAGCTCTTGAATCCGATCTGAAGTTGCTCCAGGAACAATAATAGGTAAATCTGCAAGATCTTTAATTTGACCTCCATCTTTTCCTAATAAAGCAACAGTATACATTCCTTGTTCTTTTGCTTGCTTGATTGCATTAACTACATTTGGAGAGTTTCCAGATGTTGAAATTCCTAATAAAACATCTCCTTTTTTTCCTACTCCACTAATGAATCGGGAAAAAATTTCATCAAAACCATAATCATTTCCTGTGCAAGTAATATAAGAAGGATCTGAAATCGCAATTGCTGGAAGTGATGGACGATCTTCACGAAAACGTCCTGTAAATTCTTCTGCAAAATGCATTGCATCACACATACTGCCACCATTTCCGCAGCTTAAAACCTTATTTCCTTGAAGGAATGCTTGTGCTAATTTTTTTCCAAAATGGGTAACTATATCTAAATTTTTATGGTTCGCAGCAAATTCATCTAAATGAAGCTGTGTATTTCTAAAAGAATTTTGAACAATTGATAATTCACTCATAAGAAGCTAGGAATTGTTGTTTTTATAGTAGTTTAAAGCAAGATAATCTAAACAATTTAAAGAGTAAAATTACAGTTAAAAGGAAAATTTATCTCCTGCAAGAAGATAATGTTGTTTTGTAATAAGGGTTTCTTTTTTTCTTTTTTTCTTTTATTTTCCATTTTTTGCGAGTTTATTGCATGGCTTATAAAACGATTGTTACAGTCACATTCTCATTCAGATATTATGAATAAAAGTTATATGTTTTCTTAGTATGATATCACAAAACAATAGGCTTTTTTCAAAGATTCTTTTTGGTTTTATTCTTGCCGTTTTTTACTTTCAATGTACCTTTTCGGCATTTGCTCAAGAAGAAATCCCTGCAAATCAGCAACAGCAACAACAAGCGGCTGGGCAACAAAACCAGCAAGCAGCTACACCTACTCAAGCTCAACCTGCAATGCGAAATATTTTCCTCAATGTACTTTGGGGAGCTGCAACAGGAGCAGTTTTAGGCGTTGGTGTTGCCTCTTTAGAAAGTACAAAGGAAAATCAAACCACAGATGAAAAGTACAGTTTTTCTAACTTGAGTGTTGCAGCAATTCAAGGTGCAACTTACGGAAGTTTTGCTGGACTACTTGCAGGCCTTTACTTTAGTTACACTGGAGTTACTTTTGATGAAAATGGTGGTACTACACAGCAGCAACAACAAGCGACTCGAATTGTTATTCCACACCCTTTTCCAGGTGAGCGAGAAAAATTCTTAGTTGCATCTGGAGATAAACCGTTAGAAGAAAAAATTTATATTCCTATTATTCATTTTCGATTTTAACCGTTCTTCAATGAAATTGAATGAATTCTATGATTTATCTAGGGATTGGTAGCAATATTAATCCCAAAGAACAATATCTAGAGCAAGCCTTCCAACAGTTAGAGAATTCTTTTCCTACTTCTTTTCAAAAATCAAATTTTTATGAAACTGCTCCTTTTGGAGGAATAGCACAAAATTCATACTTGAATGCTTGTGTCTGCTTCCAAAGCAAACTTTCACCTTCTGTAGTTTTAAAAGAAATTTTGGAGATTGAGAAGGATATTGGACGGATTCGAACTGAAACAAAATGGGATTCTAGGATTATTGATATTGATATTTTGCTTTATGGACAGGAAATCATTCATGAAGAAAATTTGCAAGTTCCTCATTATGATTTAGCGAGAAGAGACTTTTTTTTAATTCCTCTTTTGGAACTAAATCCTTCTTTAGTAAACCCACATAATGGTTTATCCCTAAAAGAAGAATTAGAACAGCTTCCAAAAGAATTAAAAACAAGCCCTCAAAGAATATCCCTTTAAGATTATTTAGAAACAGCTTTTTAACAAATAAAAGCTATTTCTAATTATTTCTACTCTAGTTCAAATAGCCTTGAACCATTTTAACACATTTTTCTTTTCCAAATACATCCACAACAAGAGGAAGCTCAGGTCCATGTTCCACAAGAGTTAAAGCAATTCTTATTGGAATCCATAGATTTTTTCCTTTTACTCCTGTTGCTTTCTGAACTGCCTTCATAACTTTTGAAAAATTATCTTTATTAATTTCTTCAAATTCTTGAGCTTGCTCTAAAAAGCCTTGATATACTTTTTGAGAATCTTCAGTTTTTGTGATTTCAAGTAAAGATTCATCAGTAAGTTTTAAGTCGTCTTTATAAAAAAGATCTAATTTCTCTCCAATTTCTGGAAGAACTACTAAACTAGGTTGAACAATTTCAACCATTTTCTCAAGATCCTCTTTTGATGTTTCTTTTGTAAAATCAGGAAAATGAGGATCAAGTAATCCCATTAAATCTGAAAGAGATGTATTTTTGATATATTGTTGGTTCATCCATTTTAATTTATTTACATCAAAAACAGCTCCTGATTTTCCAACACGATCAAGACTAAACAGTTCGATTAACTCATCAAAAGAAAATATTTCCTGTGTATCTCCAGTATTCCAACCTAAAAGAGCCACAAAATTTACCAAACATTCAGATAAAAAACCTTTGTTTCGATAATCTTCTGTTGCAACATCACCTTGCCGTTTGCTTAGTTTACTCTTATCTGCATTCAGCAATAATGGTAAATGAGCATATTTAGGTGCTTCCCACCCAAAATATTCATAAAGCTGGTTATGTTTTGGAGTTGATGGAAGCCACTCTTCACCACGAATTACATGAGTAATTCCCATTAGGTGGTCATCAACAACACTTGCCAAATGATAAGTTGGGAAACCATCTGATTTTAAAATTACTTGATCATCAATCTGATTAGGACGAAATATAACATTTCCACGAATTAAATCAGAAACATCATAATCACCTTTTGAATGAATGATTTTCATTCGAACAACATGATTTTCTCCAGCATCAATTCGTTGTTGAACTTCATCTGGCTTTAAACGTCGGCATCTTCCATCATAACGAGTTGGTTGTTTCTTAGCAATTTGATCTTTCCGCATTTCGTCTAGAGTTTCTGAAGCACAAAAACAAGAGTAAGCATCACCTTGCTCAAGAAGTTGTTTGATGTACTTTCCATAAATATCAAGACGTTCTGATTGAATATAAGGGCCATGTTCACCACCACAATGAGGACCTTCATCAAATTCAATTCCAGACCATTTTAATGATTCAATCAAATTTTCAACGGCACCTTCTACTTTTCGAGTTTGATCCGTATCTTCAACTCGTAGGATCATTTTACCACCTTGATTTTTTGCAAAAAGGTAGTTGAAAAGAGCGGTTCGTAGTCCACCTACATGAAGATAGCCTGTTGGACTAGGTGCAAAGCGTACACGGACTTCAGACATAATATATTTTGATCAAAATTGAGAAACAATTGTGCTGAAAAGAAAGATCGGTTTTATACGCTTTTGCAAGGATAATTCCCACTAAAAACGAAAATAATCACAATTTTTTTAAGTAATAAAAAAAGTGTCCTACATTTTGCATTCCTACGTTTAAAGGGAAAAGTATTTTTAAAGTGAGCATATTTTCTTCACAATGAAAGACACTTTAATTTATCGAAAATTCTATTTTCCTATTTTTAAATTGTATTTATATAAAGTGGGATATTATGCACGCATATATTGAAAGAGTACGGAACGAGATTGAAGTTAGTGCAGGACAAGAAAAATATTTAGCGAGTGCACTATTTTATAGAATGCATAAAGAACTAAAATATGAAGATCACGGAGAAATTGAATTATCAAAAAAGCAAGATTTTGAAGAAATTCAAAATAAAGCTTTAAATTCAATTTCTACAAGCAATAATGACGTTGATGTTCAAGAAGAAAGTCTTGCATGGCAAGTAGCAATTCTCCGAGATATAGCAAAAGACTTTTACTCTCGTTGGGAAGACGTTTTTGAAGCAGGGTTCTTTGCTGAAGATCAATTTACAGATGGTACTCCTTGTGTTGCTCTTGAAGCTACATGCCAGAAACTAAATCTTGATCCAACAAAAATTTATACTGAGTTACTTGAAGTTAAGCACACTCTAACTCATCTTTGTATTTCTTGTAATACAACAATGGATGAACTGAATCAGCTTTGGAAATTCAAAAAAGAAATTAAAGATCGTGCAGGTGAAAATGCTTTTGCAATGAGACGAGTTGAAAGTGAAACTCAACATACAATCATGCAAAAAAGCATCGCACGTTTAGAAAAAGTTGTAACACAATGTATGGATGGAGCAAAAAAGCTTGCAGGTGCTGAACATCTTCTTTGGGCAAATGCTGGTACTGAAATCAAGTCCTTAATTGGAGCTTTAAAAGGATTTTTATACTGTGAATACAGTAAAGAGCCTGAATTAGTATTAGATCAATGGTTAGACACTGTTTTTCCTCGAACATTGGAAGACGGAGAATATAACTCACATTGGAATGGCCCCCTTCATCATACAATTACGTCTCGTTTAAGTATGGCTAGTCAATGCCTAGTTTTACATGTGATTAAACATGAAAACTCTTTTGAGAAGCGAGATCAGGTAATGCGACAATTTATTCGTGAAAGCCTAGAACTTGAAAAAAAGCGTACTTTGCTTGAAAATTCAAGAAAAGAATTATTAAAGCAACAAGTACAAAAGTAATATATTTTTTGGTTTGTCTCGAAGTTATATAAAAGAGACAAACCAAAAAAAATTTCATAAAAACAAAAATATAGATATTTAGATATTGATTATGGGAACTGAAATTGAACGAAAATTCCTTGTTCAAGGAGAATCTTGGAAAGGAACAATTCAAGGAAAAATTTATCGTCAAGGTTACATCACAAATCAAAGTGATAAAACAGTACGAGTTCGAGTTGCTGGAGATCAAGGTTTTTTAACAATTAAAGGAAAAACGGAAGGGTTCTCTCGTTTAGAATATGAATATGAAATTCCTTTACATGATGCAGAAGAACTTCTTCAAAAATTTTGCGAAAAACCATTAATTGATAAAAGACGCTACAAAATTCCTTATCAAGGTTTTGTGTGGGATGTTGATGAATTTTTCACAGATAATCAGGGATTACTTGTAGCTGAAATCGAACTTGAATCTGAAGATCAAGAATTTGAAAAACCAGATTGGATTGGTGAAGAGGTAACTCAAGATCATCGATACTTTAATGCTGCTTTAATCAAAAATCCATACTCTCAATGGGAAAACTATTAAAGGTTAAGTTTTTTGAAATATATTCCTTTTGAAAAATAAATTCCAAGAGTAGTAATCCATAGAAGAATTTTTGTTAATTATATTATGATTGACAAATTAGTAAGTCATGCACAAAACCAATTACCTGAAATATCAAAATTAGCTTTAAAAGTAATTTGATCAATCATGGAATTCATGACAACAATCAGGGTAAGCAAAGAAAAAAATTCTACTTATCTATCTTTATGTTTAAAATCTGATTAATTTACGATAAATGAGCGAGAAAGCCCCCTGATTTATCGCTGTACTTAGGACACATCACAATTATGAGAAAATTACGCTTTTTAAGTGATTGATTTTGTTGATATCGCCTCATTAAAGATCATTAAATTTGGTTTTATCAAAATTCAGTAAAATCAGTACTTTAAAAAGATATGTCCTAAGTACAGGATTTATCGGGGGGATGAAAGCGAATAAAAGTTAGCACTAATTAAAAAGATAGCTTTTTGTACTTTGTAAATACTGCATATTTTGTCCATTCGATTCAGCCTGTCGATATAAAGAGTTATTGCTAACTCTTTATATCGTTGGGATAGCAACGATTGGGCGAGGTCGAGTTAGACAACTTGTGAAAGTTGCTTCGACTGCTTAACCCCAGAATCCCCCTACTTTAGTGGGAGTTTATCAACAAGACTTGAACTGACACAAGAATTTTCAGCTCATTATGTTATCAGATGCAGTTGGTTTTGTTCTAGTAGCTGAAATTTTATTAGCAGTTTTGTGAACTAATAGAAATTATGACTCGATTTAAAAAATCCCACCGACAAAAAGAAGTTGATTCTAAGCCAAAACATGTTGAGCAAACAAAGCCAAGTAAGAAATCATTAGATTGGTTTCCTGCTCACATGGTAAAAGCATTAAATCAGGTTCAAGATAAAATTAAAGCTGTTGATCTTGTGGTTGAAGTTCGTGACGCTAGAATTCCATTGACCTCAAGTAATCCTGTTTTAAAAAATATTTTAGGGCAAAAAAAACATCTTGTTGTTTTAAACAAAGCCAATCTTGCAGATTCTACTTTTAATAATCAGTGGAAAAATTGGTTTGATAAAAACAATACTCCATCTCTATTTTTGAATGCTCTTGATGCTAACTCTCTCAAAAAGATTGTTCCTATTGCACAAGAAATGATGAAAGAGCGATGGGAGACTTATCGAAAAAAAGGAATTCGTCCTCCTCCGTTACGAATGATGATTGTTGGAATTCCAAACACAGGAAAATCAACGATTATTAACCGTTTAACAAAACGAAAATCTGCAAATATGGGAGATACTCCTGGAGTTACTCGTCATCAAGAGTGGATTGTTATTAAAAATGATCTTGAACTTTTAGATACACCTGGAATTCTGCCTCCACATACTCCTACAAAAAAAGAGGAGATTTGGTTATCTTCTATCCATGCAATTAAGGACAGTAAGAATACCATTGAGACAACAGCAAAATTCTTAGTTGGAGAGTTCATTCAACATGGTATTGAACCAATAGAAAAGCAATATTCTGTGTCTCTAACGGGAATGTCATTAGAAGAGATTCTTTTTCAACTTGGTGAAAAACTCCACCTTCGTATAGCAAAAGGGGAAATCAACTATGAACAAGTTTATCGACAAGTGATTAAAGATTTTCGGAAGGGTTTTTTAGGTAGGAAGAGTTTTGAAACTCCTCCTATAGAAATAGAGGAAACTACAAAAAAAGATTAGAACCGAGTATAACTTCCTGTTTTTGCTAATCGAGCAGAAACGATTCCAGACAAAAACAGGAATACAATACTAACAACTAAAGTAATTGTTGGTGGAATATCAGATACACCTAACACAGAGTAACGAATTCCATTAATCAAATACAGCAATGGATTTGCATGGGAAAGAGTCTTCCAAAAAGGATGCATATTCTCAATACTAAAAAATACTCCTCCAAGATAAATCAAAGGAAGAATAATAAATGTACCTACAGCATTAATTTGATCAAAATTATTTGCAAAAATAGCAACACTTACCCCAAAGCATCCAAAAGTTAATCCAGATAAAATAGAAAATAATATAAATAGAAATATATTATAAATGGGTAATAATTGACCATGTTCTACAAAATAAAATATTTCTCCTACAAGAAAAATCAATCCTCCAACTAAAAGCCCTCTTACTGTTGCAGCTAACGCATAGCTACTTACAATTTGCATTGGTTGTAGAGGTACAATTTTTAAATCTTGTAAATCTCCATGAAACTTCGAAATGGTGATAGAACTCGATGCATTCTGGAATGAATTATTTAAAATTCCCATTGCAACCAATCCAGGAATGATAAATTGCAAATAATTAACTCCATTTTGATTTGCAATGCGATCTGCTAAATTTACTCCAAAAATTAATAAATAAAGAGAGGAGTTTATCAATGGATTTAGAACAGTTTGTCCAATTACTCGATAAAACCGAAGACACTCTTTTTTAAAAAGAGCATACATTCCTGAAAAAAATGAAGGTGTATTTTCCATATAAATTATTCTTTATTTTTCTCTAATAAACTAACAAAGGCATCTTCTAAACTTCCTTCTGTAATTGCAATATCTTGAATTGCCTCAAGGGGAATTGATAAGTCTTTTATTAACGTTCCAATTGTCTCATTACTTTTAATTTTAAATGTCAGTGTGTTTTCTGAAACTTCTAAGTTATGACATTCTTTAAACTGCTGATTATTATTTTTTGCAACTTCACATTTATCATTTAAAATAATTTTTACTTTCCGATAGGTTAAATTGCTAATCAAGTTTGATGTATCATCAAGAGCAATTAATTTTCCATGATCTAGAACACCAATCCGATTACACAATTCTTCTGCTTCTTGCAAATAATGTGTTGTTAAAAGAATGGTTGTTCCTCCCTCATTTAGCTCTTTTACAAACTCCCATAATGTATTCCTCAGCTCAACATCAACTCCAGCAGTAGGCTCATCTAGAAGAAGTAATAGTGGAGAATGCACTAGTGCTTTTGCAATCAATAAACGCCTTTTCATTCCACCACTGAGTTGAGCCACTTGCTTATTTCGATGTGGTTCTAAACTTAAACGATCAAGCAAGTAATCAATTCTTTTTTGGTTTTTATGAAGTCCATAATATCCAGAGTGAAAATTAAGAACCTCATTAATAGAAAAAAAGCCATGAGAAACAATTTCTTGAGGAACCACTCCAACTAATCTTCTTGCATGAAGACTATTCTCTAGAACATTATATCCAAAAATTTGAGCAATACCAGAGGTCGGATCAAGTAAACCTGTAAGCATTGAGATAAAAGTAGTTTTTCCTGCACCATTAGGGCCCAAAAGACCAAAAATTTCTCCAGCTTTTAATTCAAATGATAGCTTATGAAGAGCGACTAACTCTGGAAATTTTTTGCGTAGATTCTCAACAAACAGTGGAATTTTGTTCAAGGACAACCTCAGAGTCTAAGTTAATTTTGCTAGAAGAGGTGCTAATTTAGAAGTTTCATTGATTGCATGTCAAACATTTGATGATTTCTGATAAAATTGCTCTTAAATCTACTGACCTATAATAACAAAAAATCATGTCTAAAATTTTACTCGCAACTGGAAATCAAGCAAAAGTTGAACGATATTCTCCTTTTTTAATCGAAAAAGGATTTTCTGTATTAACCCCAAAAGATTTTCCAAATTTAAACGTTGAAGCATTAGAGAACTCTCCTAGTTTAGAAGAAAATGCAAAAGAAAAAGCTCTTGCATGGAGTATTGCTACCCAACTTCCAGCAGTTGCCGAAGATAGTGGTTTTTGGAGTGATGATATTGAGACGCTAGGAGCCAAAACCAGACGATTAGGAGAGGAAAAGGAAAAAACAGATGAAGAGATGCGAGATTGGATTAGACAACAAATTCAATCTTATCAAGGAAAAGCTACAGGCGAATTCCGTAGAGGAATTGCAGTTGCATTTCCAAATGAACATACGATTACAGAAGAAAAACGATTTCCTCGAATCTTAATGATTCCACCACAAGAATCCATTCGAAAAGGATACCCGTTTGAAACTTTTTTTCTCTATCCAAACCAAAAGTTTGGAGCTGAAATGCCTTCTGAAGAGTTAGAAACAGTTGCACGAGGTAACGAAACCCAAGCTATTTTAAAATTTTGGGTTCAGCACTTAAGGCAATCTTAATTTAAATCATTCTTTGAAATTTGAGAAAAATTAACCCCATCAAGTGGAATACGTAAAGAAAGGGTAGTTCCTTTGCTTAGTGCACTTGTTACATGAATTTTTCCATTTAATTCATCAATTGTTTTTTGAATAGCACTAAGCCCTACCCCTCGACCTGAAACCTCAGTAACTTCATCAGCAGTACTAAAGTCAGGAAGAAAAATAATTCTCCAAGCTTCCTGATTTGCAATACTTTCATCAACAAAATTTTGATCAATTTTTTTATTTTTTCTCGCCTTCTCAACAATACGAGATAAATCTAATCCATAACCATCATCAGAAATAGCTATTTCTAATTGACCATCTTCAGTTTTTGAAGATTTAATTCGAATAAGTCCTACTTCATTTTTGCCTGTTGCCTTTCTACCTAATGGAGTCTCTAAACCATGATCAACAGCATTACGAAGTAAATGAATTAAAGGAGTGTGCAAACAACGAAATAAAACATTTGGTATTCTTATATTTTCACCTTCAATCCGAAATCGTACTTTTTTGCCTAAAACTCCACTTAATTGCTCTGCTTCTTCTTTCCAACCTCGAACAAGATTCCAAACAGGAACTTTCTCCATATCAATAATAAATTGTTGAATTTCTTGGTTACTTTTTTCAAATACGGTATCTTTCAGCGTTTGGTATTCTTCTGTAGTAAAAACAACGCCTAAAAGACGTTTACGAAGCTCTTCACCAATATTATCCATGAGACAATTAACATAATGTAATTGCTTTGTGAGGAGTGGCTTCCTTTCATAAAATGTTTGAATATAATATTCTGTTTCTTCAGGTCGGTTAATTAACTGGGCATCAAGACTTTCCTCTAAAGAATGGGAAACGTCTCGGAGATCGTCTAGTTTAAACAATCCACTATTTCCTTTAATACTATGTAATAACCGCTTTGCTTCAATAACTTGATCACTTGAAATAGTTTGGTTTTTTAATGAAACTTCAACAGTATCTAGTTGTGTAATTGCTTCTTCAATAAGATTAATTAAAGCCATATATAAATCTGGATTTTCATAAATTTTATGAATACTGGCTT
>JBNMNM010000013.1:0-23278 GCA_051275585.1 bacterium
CCAGCATTAGAGCAGTTAATCAAAGCAGGACATGAGATTCCACTTGTGATTTGCCAACCTGACAAAAAAAAAGGACGAGGACAAAAGTTTCAATTTCCACCTGTAAAAGAGTATGCTCTTGAGCAAGAAATTGAGGTTTTTCAACCTCGAAGTGTAAAAAAAGAAGAGTCGATCGAAAAAATTAAAAGTTATAATGCCGACTTTTTTGTTGTTGTAGCCTACGGACGAATTTTACCAAATGAGATTATTGATGCTCCTAAAAAAGCATGTATCAATATTCATGCATCCTTACTTCCTCGTTGGCGTGGTGCTGCTCCAATTCAGTTTTCTTTAATGGAAGGAGACAAAGAAGCAGGAGTAACAACGATGTTGATTGAAGAAGAGCTTGATGCAGGTGATATGTTATTGGTCGAAAAAACTGAAATTTTAGAAGATGATAATGCAACAACATTAGCAAATCGTTTATCTGAAATGGGTGGAAGATTGATTCTAGAGACGTTAGAGAAATATGATGAAATCACACCAATTAAACAAGATCTAAGCCAAGTAACATTTGCTCGTTTATTAACAAAAGATGACCAAGAAATTCAATGGTCAGAAAATAATACGAAAATTTTCAATCAATTTAGAGGGTTAACTCCTTTTCCAGGAGTGCATACATTTTTTCGTGGAAAACGCTTAAAAATTAAACAGATGGAAAAAATAGAGTTTTCTAATAGTGGAAAGATAGGCAGTATTGTTGCAATTGAAAAAGATTATTTCATTGTTGCATGTGGTGACGGAGCCATCAAAGTTACAGAATGCCAACCTGAAGGAAAGAAAGCAATGCCAGTAAATGCATTCTTAAATGGTCATCAAGTCAAAGAAGGTGAAATGCTAGGTTCAAATCTTGCTTAGACAATTGACACCTATAGGTAGGATGAGTAATCTACTTAAAATTTCAATAGAATACTCATCATCCTTTTGATTGTTAGATCAAAGTAACTTTATTTTTTAGGATACTCATGACAACGGTAATATCATTTGTCAGTCAAAAAGGTGGTGTTGGAAAAACAACAAGTGCAGTAAACCTTGCAACGACATTTGCTATCGGTGGTTATTCTGTTTTACTGGTTGACCTCGACCCTCAAGGTTCGGTTCGTTTTTCAATGGGAGTTGCTAAAGCAAGTAAGGTAGGAACAAAGGAAATTTTTCTCAAGCCTGATATCCCACTAAAAGATCTTGTTCAGCAAACGAGAGAACATGAAAATCTAGATTTTATTTTCTCAAATATTGATCGAATTAGTGAGGAAGCTGCAATTAATAAAGTTGCAGATCAACGAGATTTTCTTCTGAAGCGAGTTGGTGAAGAAGCACAGAAATATGATATTGTTATTTTTGATGCACCTGCATCAACAAATAATCTTGCCATTCAAGCAATTTATGCTTCTGATTTAATTATTTTGCCATTACAGTGTGAAAGTTTAGCCATTAAATCATTAAAGCGATTCTTATTCTCATTTAATGAACTCCAAAGTCAGCTTAAAGATAAAGAGCTTCGACTTGCAGGAATTCTATTAACTATGTATGACCGTTCGATTGATATTCACCGTAAAGTAAGCCAACAAATCTACCATGCTCTTTCGGATGCCGTATTTGATACAATTATCCCCAGAAATGATGCTATTGTAGAAGCTAGTGCCCTTGGAAAGTCAGTAGTTACATACAAACTGAATTCTGTTGGAGCAACTGCATATATTCGGCTGATGAACGAAATCGTGGACAAATTTTCGATCTAATTACTCATGGGAAAATCTTCTCGAAGGCAAGCACGAGAACTTGCGGTAAAAATTTTTTATCAGCGTGTTAAAATTGGTGTTAATTTTCTTGGTGAGGCTTTGCTCTACCAAGAGGAAGAACTGGATGCTGATAAACGTCAATTCTGTGAGTTGTTGGTTCAAAAGACATGGGAAAATCTCCCTCAAATTGACCAACATATTCAAGAAAATCTGATTAACTGGAAACAGTCTCGTTTATCAGAAACCCTCAATACTCTTCTACGTCTTAGTATCGGAGAAATCCTTTATTTAAAAACAGATGGAAAAGTGGTTCTTAATGAAGCACTAGAAATTTGTCGTGAGTATGTTGATGAAAATGCCGTTAAAATTTGTAACGGACTTTTGAATGCTGTGTGGAAAAAATATTCTCAGTAAAGTTTGAGGAATTCCTTTTTTCCTAATTCAATTTATTGAGTATTTTTTATGAAAATATTGATTGTTGGTGCAGGAGATACTAGTTTTCATATTGCTTCACAATTTACAGAAGAGAATTCTGAAGTAACTGTGGTTGATGAAGATGCACAATTACTAAAACGATTGCAACGAACTTTGAATGTTGCAGTTGTTCAAGGATCAGGGACAGATCTGTATGCTTTGAAAAAAGCAGGTGTTGCAGATACTGACCTCTTTATTGCCTGTTTGGAATATGATGAAATCAATCTGGTAAGCTGTTTATTGGCAAGTCAATATGCTGTAAAAAAGAAAGTTGCGATTATTAAGACTGGAACAACTCATAATAAAGAGCTGATTAAGCGTTTTAAAAACGCAGGAATTAACACAGTAATTAATACAACAAAAGTAGTTGGAATGGAAATTCTGAATACTGCTCGTATTGCTGCTGCTGCTGAAGTATCCTCATTTGCAAATCGACGTGCCCTCATGATTGGCTATCGAGTCAAGCCAGAGTCTCCTCTAAAAAATAAATTACTTCGAGAATTTCCTCATAATGCAGGCGAGTATAAGTTTCTTGTTGCTTGTATTGTACGTGATGGAAAGTCTTTTATTCCTCGTGGGGATTCTCAGATTCTTGAGGGTGATTATGTTTATATCATGCTCTCTCGAAAGGGGGTGAATGCTTTAAATAGCTTCTTAAAAGTCAAAATTGATTCTATTCGACATGCAGTTGTGGCTGGAGATAATATTCTTGCTCAAGAAGTTTCACATGGACTTTGTTGGGGAGAATTTAAAGTCACAATGATCTGCACTAATGAATGGAATGCTCAGCAGATGAACCAAAAATTTAAAAATAGTAAACATTTTCATGCTATAGTGGGTGATTGTTGTGATGTAAAGCAATTGATTCGTCTTGATACCTCAATGGCTTCGCATTTTATTACAACATCTGATGACGACCACCTGAATATTACTGCTGGTATGGTTGCTCATTATTTAGGAGCAAAGAAAACGATTGCAATTGTCAATCGGCAAGATCTTGTCGATGCGGCTGAATCTGTAGGAGTTGATGTTGTAATTTCTCCACGTTTAAGTACAGCAAGACAGGTAAAGAAACTGATGCGTGGTGGTGAAGATTCTTTGGATTACACAACGATTTCTGAAACAAATATGGAAGTAATGGAAATGCTTGCTGGTGAGAATTCAGAAATTGTGAACAAGCCATTGCAACAAATTCATTTTCCAAAAGAATGTTTAATGGGAATTGTAATTAATCAGAAGAATGAAGTGATTATTCCTTCAGGAAGTACAGTAATTAAAGCAGGTGATAAAGTGGTTGTAATTGCAATGCCCAAAAGCATTATTCCACTTGAAGAGTTGATTGAAGGAGAAGCTCGAAAAACAATCACGGCAGAATAAATTAGTAGCCAAAACTCATTTGGCTACTTTCCTGAATTACTTTCCAATATAAGCAAACCTATTTAAACCAAAAATTAACTAATTTTTAGAAGCAATCTCATTAGTTGTAACAATGAGTTTTCCTGCCTTTGTTTCGTTTGAAATTCCTCGATCCATTCGCATTCCTTTATGCTCAGTTCGAATATTTTTTTGTCTTTGGTATAATGTTCCTAAATGTTTTAAATAACTATTATTTTTCTTATTCATAAATCCTCTTTTTTTTAAAGTTAAATAGCTGATAATTCTTACTAGTTGATTTTTTTTAAAAATCCAAGAAAAGAATTGCAGGATATAAACCGAAAATCATGATTTCTAAATAATAAAGATTTTCGTAATCAGATTTACTCCTAGAGGACTCAGGGCTAACGTTGTTTTTTATCTCTATAAAAAAAAAACATTTTTTTTTAATAATTTCCTTATAAAATCAATACAAAAGCAATTTTTTTAAAAAATCCATTTTTTCTGAAAAAATAAAATTGAGTGAAATATTAATAAATACTTGCATTGATTATTAATATTTACTTTCTTAGAAAAAGAAATATTATTTTGTATGATGAAATAATTATTACTAAATGCTTTTATTCTATATTAGATAGTCTGAATGAATATCCTTTAAGAAAACAATAAAAAAAATTGCAGAATATAGTTTAAAATGTTGTCTTTAGCTAGAATTTATCTATTGGTCATCGATTACTAAACTGGAGAGGGTATATGTTTCGATCAATTCAAACACAAATAGCTGTTTCTGTAGGAATCTGTTTTATTGTTGTAACCAGTATTATTTTAATTTATTCAACCATCAATTTTCGTGAAGAATCTAAAAATTTAGCAATAACAAAAGCGGTTAGTATTGCTAGGAGCAAATCACTATTAATTCAATCAAAAATTGAAGTTGTCTTAGATACTGTACGAGGTTTCTCTAATTTGCTTTCTTCAATTCCTGATAATCCAGATAAAGTAAAACTTTCTAGAGACAGTGTTCGTTTGATGATGAAAAGTGTTTTAAAGCGAGATTCTACATTTTTAGGAATTTATACAGGGTGGGAACCAAACGCATTTGATCAGAAAGATAGTGAGTTTCAAGGGCAAAAAAATACAGGTCATGATAAAACAGGACGTTTTATTCCTTGGTTGTATCGAGATAAAGATACACTTAAATTAGAACCACTTTATGATTATGAAAGTACAAAAACAGATGCGTTTGGACTTCAAACAGGAGCATTTTATTTAATTCCTAAAAAAACAGGACAAGAAACAATTATTGATCCAATGGTTTGGGATGGTGTTCCATTAATTTCAATTACTGCTCCAATCAAATCAAACAATCAATTCTATGGAATTACAGGAATTGATATTAGTATTGATTTTCTTCAAAAACTTACAGATACAATCAATATCTATGATCGTACTGGAACAATGTATGTTGTGAGTACAAAAGGAAAAATTGCAGCAGCTACAGGAAAACGTAAGCTTTTAGGAAAACATGCAAAATTATTAGAAAAAGATATCAAATTTCAAAAGATTTTAATGAAGAATTTAAAGTCAGGAACAGAATCGGTTCTTCTTGAAGATGGTAAGTTACGAGTTTATGTTCCAATTCAATTTGGAAAAACAGGGTTAACATGGACAATTATGGTTCAAGTTCCTGAAAGTAAAATTATGAGTCGGGCAAATTCAGCATTAATAAAACAATTAATGCTAAGTATTCTATTTGTTATTATTGCTGTTTCCTATATTTGGTGGATTGCTGGAACAATTTCACGTCCAATTCATGATACTGTAGATATGCTAAAAAATATTGCAGAAGGAGAAGGAGATTTAACCAAAAGATTACCTACAAGCCGAAAAGATGAATTAGGACAACTTTCAATTTGGTTCAATAGTTTAATTGGTAATATTCAACATATTATTATTGAGGTTCAAAATATTGTCACAAGTTTAGTTTCTGCTACTGAGGAGCTTTCTGTAACTGCGGAACAAATGTCAAAAACAACTGATGAAATAGCTAAAGATGGTGAAAAAGAATCAGTTGCAATTACTGAAAGTTCTAGTGCAATTCAAGAAATTGCATCTTCAATTAGAATCACAGCTGAAAATATTCAAGATATCCATAATATTGCAGAGTCAGCTAAAAGTACGGCAGGAAAAGGTAGCTCCACTGCTTTACAGGCTAATGATTCAATGAAGAAAATTGAAGGCAGTAGTCAAAAAATTAAAGGAATTATTGGTGTAATTACAGAAATTGCAAATCAAACAAACCTTCTATCGTTGAATGCTGCAATTGAAGCTGCAAAAGCTGGAGAGTATGGAAAAGGATTTGCTGTAGTTGCTGATGAAGTACGAAGCTTAGCGGAAAGAAGTAATGAGTCAGTTGTTGAAATTCGAGACTTAATTGAGCAAAGTACAGAAAATGTACAAGAGGGAAATCAGATTATTCAAGAAACAAGTGATGTTTTAGAACAAATTATTTTACAAGTTCAAACTGTATCTGTGCAGATTAATGAATTAACTTCTAATTTTACAGAACAAAACAATGGGATTCAAGAGATTGCAAATGCAACAGATGAAATAGCAATTACTAGTGAAAATAATGCTGCGGCTGCAAATGAACTTGCACAATCGAATAAGCAGATTGTTGAAACTGCTCAAGGATTAGGAGATCTAGCTGAGTCCTTGAACAGTCAAGTGTCACGTTTTAAAACAAACTAGGCTTCTTCTTTAATCTTAATATCATATTTTTCGTGAAGTTGTTGGAATGCAACAGCATCTTTCAAGATTTGTTGAAAAAACAGGTCTTGATGTTGTGTTTCCAATTGCAGAACTTCATGAAGAACAGTGCTTAGTCGGCTGCGGTTATCATCTGTAAGTTGATCTAACAGATTTAAACCATAAACACGTTGATTTAATTCTGATTTGATAATTCCAGAAATTTTCTGTGCTAAGTTATTAGCATCCTTTTGATCAAGCGTCCGCTCTTCTACATTTTTTAACAGACCTATAAAGTCCATTCCCATTGCATAAAGAGTTTTGCATGTCTCAAAATTTGGAGAACTAATTCCATTCTCCCAGTTTACAATAGTACCACGACTAACATTAAGCTTTTCGGCAAGCGCATCAAGTGATAATTGTTGACGTGTACGAAATCCTCTTAATGCTTTTCCTAGTTTGGGTGCATTTACGTCCATATGTTTCTAGCCTCTAATAGATCTTCAAAAAAAAATAGGGTGATTGAAAATTAAAGTGACGAAAGTTGATCAAAATAATATGGACAATCGGTATCCATTCCAAGGAGTTCCCGTCTAAATAAATCTAGAGCAGTCACTGAAGCAAGTTCTTGGAAACGTTTTCTATTGCCCTTAATTTGAAGTTGTCTCGTCAAAATTTTATCTTTACTCCCCCATGCGATAAATACAGTACCAACAGGCTTTTCAGGAGATCCACCTTCTGGTCCTGCAATACCTGAAATTGCAATCGCATAATCAGATTTTGATTGGAGCAATGTTCCCTCAATCATTGCTTCAACTACAGGTTTACTAACAGCTCCAAACTTTTCTAGAAGTTCCTCTCCAACGTCTAGAATTGAATGTTTAATTGAGTTGGAGTAAACAATAAAACCAGCATGAAAAATTTTAGATGCACCTGAAACTGATGTAATTTTAGCCGCAATTTTTCCGCCAGTACAAGACTCCGCTACAGCAACCGTTTTCTTCTCTTGTAAGAGACGAAATTGAATAAATTCTGGATGGTAGCTTTTTCCTTCGTGAATTAAATATCCATAAAAAATTGATTTTATTTCATGAATAATATGTTTTAACGTTTCTTCTTGAAATGTTTTGGCGTAGGTAAGCTTGATTTCTACATAAGGAAAGTTCACTCGAAATCCTAAATCAAGATCTTGAAAATATTCTTCAGGAACTTGTTTATTAATTTTCTCTTGAATCTGTGACTCTCCTAAACCAAAACAGGTGAAAACGAGAGTAATACGCTCATTAATATTTGGATGTTTCTCCAAGATATCAGGAACAATTACTTCATCAATCATTTTATAAAGCTCCTTAGGAACTCCAGGAGTAAAATAAAATTCTGCGTGATTTATTTTCATTGCAAAACCTAGTGCAGTACCAATAGGGTTTGCCAATGTTCTAGCACCTTGCGGGAGTTGAGCTTGTTTTAAGTTTGACTGGTTTAAAGAAATTCTACTCGTTTTAGCAAGGCTTTTTAAATGATTTAGTGCTTCTTGATTCTCTTCTAGTTGAGAAATAGTCGAAAGTGCAGCAGCTTCAGCAGTACAGTCATCAACAGTAGGACCAAGTCCCCCATTAACAATAACAATATCACTCTCTTTTGATACTTGAACAAAGGCTTCAACAAGATCAGGAAGGTCATCACCAACAGTAACTTTTTTCCAAATAGTTAGGCCAATTTTTGAGAGAGACTGTGCAATTTCTGCTGAATTGCTATCAACAACCTCTCCAGACATAATTTCAGAACCTGTTAGGATGAGGCATACTTTTAGTTCCGGTGTGCTCAGAGTCATATTTTTACTATTGAAGGAATCACAATGTTAAAGTTAGGCGTTATTGATGTTTTAAATGTATTGCCAGTATACTATGGAATTCTTTCTCATCAGGTTCCAGTACAATGTGAAGTGATTACTGGAAAAGTAACAGAATTAAATGAAATGCTTAATCAAGGAGAAATTGATATTTCAGCGATTTCTTCATTTGAATATGCTAAAAACCCTGAGCTATATTATATTTTCCCTAATTTTTCTGTTAGTGCTAAAAAAGAGGTTCGTTCAATATATTTATTTTTAGATGAAAATATTAAACAAATACAAGGTAAAACTGTAATTTTGACAGAATTTTCTTTAACATCGGTCCATCTAATTCATTATTTATTGAAAGATCAAAATGTTAAATTTGTAACTGATCCAAGTATTCCTCATGTAGGAGAGCTATTAATAGCTGATGAGGCAATTAAACGTTTCTATGAGCAACGTGATAAATATGTTTATGACTTGAGTGAGTTATGGTACTCAAAAACAAAACTCCCCTTTGTCTTTGCTTTATGGGCAGTACGAAAAGAGAGTTATCATCAAAATCCACAGGCAGTATTAAATGTATTCAATTCGTTGTGTGAGTCAAAAGAAATTTCAAAACAATTAATTCAAAAAATGTCTGAAGAAAGGTTCCATTCAATTTTTCCTGATGCAACTTCTTGTGCATCATATTTAAAAAATTTGAAATATGAACTTTCAGAGCCATATCAATTAGGTTTCCAACGTTTCCAAGAAGAAATGTACAAACTTGGAAAGTTAGAGAAAATTACACCAATTGAATTTATACCTACTTCTTAAACGATTTTAACTCCTCTAATCGATATTTCGCTTTAATTTGGATTGGATTAGAAGAATGTAATTTTACTAATTTTTTATACAATGATCGAGCGGCATTAACGTCCCCAGATCTTTCTAATGCTACAGCTAACCACCAACGAGCATCATTTTTCTTATCTGTTGCAGGATATTGCTCTAGTAATTCATAAAAATGAAGTGATGCATTGTCGTATTTAGCTTGTAAAAATTGGATATAAGCTAAGTAAAAAAGAGCATTATCCGTTTTCTTACTTTTTGGATAGTGTCGTCTAAATAGTGTAAGTTGTTTTTGTGCTTGTTTAAATTTTCGTTGTTTAAACGATTGAAATGCTGTTTGAAAATCAGTTCTTTCTTTTTCATCCTTTGTAATTTCGCCTTTTTCTGAAAAAGAGAAAAATTGATGCAATTCTGTAACAGTAATTGCTTGATCTCCTAAACGCTTATTCATTCGCTGAATTCGTCGTTCTACTTTACGAATACTTCCTTCATTGATTTCTTGAGAATTCGTTATACCTTCAATATCTTTTTTAAGCTTGTTCAGTTCTCCCAGAAAAAAAAGTAAATTCTTTTGAACTTTATCAACTCGTGTAACTACAAACGTTTTTAGTTTTTTTACTTCATCTTGTAAATCATTAGTCGATTTTCCACGTTTTTTTTCTAAATCAATCAAACGAGATTCTAGAATTATTTGCTTTGATTGCAAGTTTGCAAGTTCTTCTTTACTTGCACATGAAATGGTAAATCCAAGTAAGAAAAGAAAAGAAAAAAATAATTTCCAGTTTAATTTCATTTTTTGCTCCAATTAAAGTTTCCAGTCCAAGTTGAATTCATTTCTTTGATTCCTTTTCCCGAATTCGTTAATCTTCTACGGTAAAGGCCATCTGCCGTCATAATAAAAATTTTCTGATCTCCATTTACTGGATAAGTATAAATAATTTGTCGTCCATCTGGAGACCAATCAGGTTGCTCTGATGAAATTTTTCCATGAGTCAACTGTCGTAAATGATCACCATATTTATCCATCAAGAAAACTTGTAATACTCCTTTGACTCGCCCTGTATATAGAATATGGCTTCCGTCTTTGCTCCAACGAGGCTCTGTGTTGTATCTTCCTGAAAATGTCATTCGGAAACTTCGTCTGGTTTTTATATTCATTTGATAAATCTGAGCTGATCCAGATCGATTTGATACATAAAGAACCGATTTTCCATCAGGCGACCACGATGGTGAAGTATCAATAGAAGAACGACGAGTTAATTTTCTTAATATTTTTCCATCATTACGAATGAGGAATAGGTCAGGATTTCCTTGATGAGAAATTGTAATGATTAATTTTTTCTTACTAGGCCCCCATGTTCCACCACTGCTAATTCCTCGATATGCTGCAATAACTTTCGATTTCTTTTTTAGGAAATTATATTCTAAGACCCAACTTCCACGTTCTCCTGCTGATGTGTAAACAACTCCATCTCCTAAAGGAGTCCAACGAGGAAGAATATTAATATTTTCATCTTTTACAACAACTCGTTTTTTCTTTCCATGAGTGTCTACAACCACTAGATTTTTACGAAAACTTGTGCTTTGTTCTGAAAAAATAATAGCAGTTCCTAAAACGCCCTTTTTTCCTGTTAATTGTTTTGTTAATCTTTCAATAAACTCTAAAATACGATCTTCTAATTGAAGAGGATTTTTAGGAATAAAAAGAATATCAGAAAACAATTGCAGGTTTTCAGAAGTAGTAACTCTTGCTTGAATTTGGTGTGTATTCTTTTTGGTAAGGTGAAGAAGTAAGTCTGCGGTTTCAAAATTTTTATGAATATTGAACAGCCCAGACCAAACTAAATTTTTTCTTAATAAAGAATCTACCTTTTGATGAATCGCATCTCGACTAGGATCGAAGCCTTTTCCTTGTAAAAGAGCAAGTTCTAATCGACCATAAATTGCTCCTCGAATATCAATAATATCTGATTTGATTATGGCAAATGCAGGAGATGTAAAGTAGAGGCTAAGAATAAAAAGAATCGTTAGCTTATTTTGTAAGAATTTCAATTTCATTCAGGAATTGATTAGTATTTTTGATTAAAAGTGAACTTTTCCAGGAGTAAATCGAAAATGAGCTAAAAACTGTTGGTTCTGATCAAATGATTGTGGAAATTGAGGAAATGGAACTGCAACTCGAATTGCTCGCTCTGCGGCTGCATCTAATGCAGCTACTCCTGATCCTTTTAGCAATTTGATTTTAAGTAAATTTCCATTTTGATCAAGTAATGCTTCCATATCAATACGAAATTGTTTTAATGATGTTTGAGGCACTTTCCAATTTGAAGCAACTAGTTTTGCAAGAGAAATCTGATAATTTATACGTGCTCTTTTCTTTTGAAGTAATGCTTGGAATTTACTTTTAGTAGGAGTTATTTTTTTACTTTTTTGTTGTTCTGTTTTCTTTTGAACAATCTTGTTTTGTGTATTTTGATTATTCTGTTGTTCTGTTTTCTTTTGAACAATCTTGTTTTGCGTATTTTGATGATTCTGCTGTTTTTTTTGTTTTGCTTTATACTGTTGTTTTGTTGTCTCTTTCTTTCGAACTATACCATTCTGCTGAACTACTTGATTTTTTGCTCGTAAGTTAGGGTTATAATCCCCTTTTCTAATTGGAGTAAATCGTTGTCTATTTGCTCTTTTTTGAGAAAACAGGTTTTTATTTTGTTGTAGAGAAGGGCGTAGGTTTTTTCTATTATTTCGAAATGGACTTAGTGTAGATGTCTGATTGCTATAAAATGTATTTTTTTTAGAAAAAGAGGTTTGGTTTAAACTTCCTAAACTTGGTTTTGCTACACCTTTATTTTCAAACTGAATGGTCGTGCGAATAGTTGTAAATTTTGGAGGTTTAACTTCTGGTGCAGTAAGCCACAGAATCCCCAAAAAAATGATATGAAATAAAAAAGAGATTAAAAAGAAAATACTTTTTGAAAATATGGAAAGATACGCAATCATTGGTTGGTTTTCTCAACTAATAAGCCAATATTGGTAATACCAAGATATTTTAATTTTGCCATAATTCGAGCAACTTTTCCATAGGCAACTCTTCGGTCAGCTCGAATAAAAATGGAATCATTTGGATATTTTTTGCTCCAACGTTTTGCTCTTTGATAAACATGTTTAGATAAAATTTGTTTATTATTTAAAAAAAAGTTTCCTCTTCTTCCTATACTAATAACAAACTTTCGAGGTGCTCCAACACTTTTGCTTGCTTTTAAATTTGTCTTTGGAAGTTTAATGTTGATGCTTTGAGTAACAATTGGTGCTGTAATCATAAAGATAATCAAAAGCACCAACAGAACATCTACAAATGGCGTAACATTGATATTGGAAATAGCCTCATCCTCAGCATCTCTAGAAAAACGTTTCATACTAATATGCCCAAGCAAAAGCGTTAATGAGGTCTAAACTAAAGTGACGCATATCGTTGCCAATTTTGCGGACTTGGTTTCTTAGATAGTTATAGCCCATTAATGCAGGAATTGCGGCAAAAAGTCCAAAAGCTGTTGCAATTAATGCTTCTGAAATTCCAGGAGCAACAACGGCAAGACTAGCAGCACCTTGAGTACCAATACTATGAAAGGAGTTAATAATTCCAACTACTGTACCAAGTAAACCAATAAATGGAGCCGCACTACTAATAGTAGCTAAAACAATTAATCCTTTTTCTAATTCTTTTGTTTCAACCCCAATACTTTTATCTAGAACTCGTTCAAGACGATGAATCATATCCTGTTGCTGTTCTCTGCTTCTTTGTTCTTTTGGATATTTTTCTGTAAAACGAGAAAATTCTCGATGTACTTTTTTGTATTGTCTTGCTGTATAGGCATCAGGAAAACGATTTGCGAGTGTAACTGTTTGGTTTAGTTTGTTTTCTGATTGAAAAAGTTTAATAAACCTTTTTGAATCGCTGATTTCTTTATTATACATAATGACTTTCATCAGAATGACTCCCCAGCCTATAACAGACATTAGAACCAGAATGATTAGAATAAATAAAGAAAACCAACTGCCATGTAAGGCAAGAGAAAATATAGATCCTTGTGCAAACATGATGAGATATCAGTTTGTTGTGAGATTGCTTAGAAAATGAAGAGTATTTGAATTGCTTGGATTTTGAAGATGTTAAACAAAAAAAGGCAAGCGAAAAATGCTTGCCTTTTAATATCTATAGAAAAATATGCCTCTTTTTTAACTATTTAGAGGTATTTTCTCCAGTCTTTTTTTCTTAAGGTTTATTCTCATCCTTTTTTTCTTCTTTCTTTTCTTCAGGTTTGTTCTCATCCTTTTTTTCTTCTTTCTTTTCTTCTTTAATTATAGGGATGATCACTTTTGATTCAGATCTTCGATTTTTTGCCCATGCCGCTTCTGTTTGAGCCGCATCAAGTGGCTTTTCTTCTCCATAAGAGATTGTCTTGATATTTGCTTCTGAAACACCAAGAGCAACTAAATACTGTTTTACAACTAAAGCTCGTTTTTCACCAAGAGCCATATTGTAAGCATTAGTTCCTCGACTATCAGCATTACCTGCAACTAACATGTGAAGATGATCAACGTTCTTTCCTTCTTTTACATTTTTATCAAGAAGAGCTTTTAGCTCTGTTTTGTAGCTTTCAGTCATATCTGCTTTATTAAATGCAAACTGAGCATTCTCAAATTTAACATCCAACCAAACACGAGCAAGCTTTCCTAAATCTGGTTTAACTGGCTCTTTAATTTTTTCAACAATCAGATCTTCCATTTTGATAGAAACACCTGTGTATCCAATACCACCTTCATTTTTAGCATAAAGATGAAGATACTTTCCATTTTTTCCATTTAATGGAGCATTTTCTACCAATGCTAGAATTTTTCCAGTTGTTGAAACAAGGTCTGCATTTAATGGAATAGGAAGGAAAAATATATCAATAATACTAGGTTTTGAACCTTCAGCTGGTTTTTCTAAATCTGACCAATAAAGAACAAGAGAATCAATTCCCTTTAGCTTGTCTTTAGCTGGTGCAGGTTTAATTGCAAGAGTTCCTTGAATTTGATCTTTATCAGGATCTTGATCTTCAAAGGAAAGTTTTCCTGCAAATTTAACATTTGGTGCAGGAATAAAATAATCTTTTAACTCAACCGCAAGAGAACTGAAAGTTTCCCCTTTATCATTCTTTACAAAAAGTTTTGCATATTTTTTCTTGATTGGAGTACTTGCTGAAAAAGTATAAAGGATATCGCCCTGAACTGCACTTAGTGCTACAGCAGAAATTAGTTCACCTTTAGAATCTCCAGAAGCATCATCTGCCCAATAAAGAACAAGAGAATCAATATTCTTAGTATCTGTTGGAGTCGGAGTTAATTTGATTGAGCCTTGAATTTGACCTTTATCTTTTAACTCATCTTTAAAAGCCATTTTTCCAGTAATTGCTTTTGGCTTTTCGTAAACATCTTCAATTTTTAGAGACAAAGTACTATAAGCTTCATTTGTAGGAACCTCAGCAGTAATTTCTACTTTATCATTTTTCAAGAAAAGTAGGATAAATTTTTTCTCACTATCAATAGCCGTATCTGCTGGAAGAGTGTGAAGCTCTCCACCTTGTAAACTTGCTTTTGGGATTTCAGCAATTTGATCCCCTTTTCCTCTTAGAGAAGCTGTTCGGCTCCAATAAAGTACATAGTGAGTTATTCCTTCGAGCGGAACTTTTGCAGGAATTACTAATTTTATTTTACCACCAACATCTTTTCGATCTTTGTCAGTATCTTTAAATTCGAATTTAATCGAGCCTTTAGTTTGCTCATCAAAAACAGGAGGTACTACCTCTCCACAGGCAGAAAGAAAGAAGGTAAATGCAAGTAAAATTGCAATAATACTCTTTCCTTTTAAATAGGAATTTGTTTTATTTTTTTTGCTCTTCATGGGGCTTGTTCCTATGAAAATTCTTTTGAAAGTCGGTGATTCAGTTTAGAGTAGGGTATTCTGAATTTATTAAGTATGGGTGTAAAGTTTTTTAGTTAATATTACAAGTTTATTTTTATTGACGATTTGAAAGTCAACTAATGTTACCATTACCTTAAGATAAGGTTTATTGAATTATTCTCCTTTGTTCTTCCCCAAAAAACTCATTAAATGGAGGTATTACAAAACCTCCATTTAATTTATATTAGATATTTATTCTAGTTATGAGCGTGAAGTTCTTCATTTAATTCAATTGCAGATTTATTGGTTTTACACTCAATAGCACCTGTTTGTGAATTTCTTCGGAATAATAAATCCGATTTTCCTGCAAGCTCAGCAGCCTTGATTGTTTCTACAAGTTGATTTTTATCATCAAGAATAGATACTTTTGATCCAGCAGTAACATAAAGACCAGCTTCAATTGTACAACGATCTCCTAGTGGAATTCCAAGACCAGCATTTGCTCCTAGTAAACACTCTTTTCCAACAGAAATAACTACACTATTTCCACCTGAGAGAGTTCCCATTGTACTACATCCACCACCAAGATCACTTCCAGCTTCAACCATAACACCAGCAGAAATTCGACCTTCAACCATACTTGGTCCAACGGTTCCAGCATTAAAGTTAACAAATCCTTCATGCATAATAGTAGTACCTTCACCAATATAAGCACCTAAACGAACTCTTGCTGAATGAGCAATTCGTACTCCACTAGGAACTACATAGTTCGTCATTTTAGGAAACTTATCTACAGAAGCTACCTCAAGGAGTTCACCATTAAGTCGAGCATCTAATTGTCTTTTTGGAAGATCGTCTAAACTAATTGCACCTTGATTTGTCCAAGCAACATTTGGAAGATTTGGAAAAATTCCAGTTAAATTAATTCCGTGTGGCTTCACAAGTCGGTGAGATAGTAAATGAAGTTTTAAATATGCCTCTGGAACTGATGATAATTCTGAGTCTTCATTTAAAAATACAGCTACAATTGGTTGTTTTGTATCTTTAAATGATGCAACAATATTTGCAAGCTCTTCACCTCCACCAGTTTTGAGTGCATTTTGTACTTGTTCTAGAGAGTTACTCGAAACTTCAACAACTTGATTTCCACCTTGATAACCAAGAGCACTACCAACACTTTGAACTAGTTCTTGACTTGGTTGGTAAAGTGGTTGTGGGTAGAAAACCTCAAGCCATTGACCTTGACTATCTTTGCTTCCAACTCCAATTGCAAAACTAAAGAAGTTACTCATGTGGACTCTCAAACGAAATTAGTATCTGGAAAACGAATTGATTAGTTAATGGAATTTAGTAGAAACAGAAAAAAACGGCAAGTTAGAGAAGAGTATTTATTTGAAAAAATGACAAAATTTGTAATTTTATTTAGGAAATTGTTAAAATGTGTACTCTTTTTCTTCTTGAAATTAAAAAAATAACGGAAAAATACACCATTCAATACCTCAAAATACTAGAATTTAATTTGACAGATTTTTATGAATTGATTAGTGATATTGTTCCTCAATGTGCCGAGGTGGTGAAATCGGTAGACACGTCGGATTCAAAATCCGATGACTTCACGGTCGTGCGGGTTCAATTCCCGCTCTCGGTACCATCTAAAATTAGAAAACACAGCTTTTCTATCCTACAAATAAGCTTTCTTGCTTACATTAAATCTTCTTAAGAATCTTCCTCATTACTCATAATAAAATCCAAAATAGTTTTATTTTAAAAGTTGTTGTAAAATTTTAATCTTATATTGATTTTTTTTATTTTTTCGGATTGCAATCACCAATGGTTTTCTTTCTAAATTAATATTTAAAATTCGAATATTTGATAGTTTAAGCTTTTTGCTTAAATAAAGCATTACCTTGGGGTCTGTGATTGCAAGCTCATTACGCTTAATAGATAACTTTTTAACTAAAGATATTTCATTTGGAGCATAATCAACATGATTCGGATATTTTTTAATCAATTTTTGGATATATTTTGAATAAACGTAGGTTCTTACTAAACCAATACGATATTTTTTAAATAATTGTTGAATGCTTATATTAGCTATGTTTGACCCTGAATATGTCATTATACCTAAAGTTGAATAATCAATAGCTTTTGATGCAACAAATCCCTTCTGTACCTCCTCTATCCAAGCAGGATAATATCCCATATATAGATTTTTCCTTGATAATCTTTGTGCTCTTCGCCAAGGATAAAAATTAACAATTAATTGGATATTTCTCTTTTTTAATAAATCCTTTAATATCTGGATTGATTTTCCTTGGTGAAGCATTTTTGAGCTAGAATAAGGAGGCCATTCTAGTGCTGCAATTTTCCATGTTTCAGCATAAATATTAGTTGTAAATAGGCAAAGGATTAGGAATAGAAAAAATTTGAGGTATAAAATACATTTTAAAATCATAAATTTTACTATTTATTATCTAGTTTAAAGTTATTTAGTTTCTATCATTATAAAAATGAGAATTTAGTAAAATAATTTAATTACAAAAGAACAATAATCTATTGTTAATATCATACTGTTTTATTGTAAGATTATTTTTTTAGTAAATTAAAAAAGTTAAATTCGTGGGGGCGATATGACAATTCGTAAAATTTCATTAATTTTGAATATTTTAATGGGAACAATTACAGTAATTATTGTGATTCTAACCATTATGATGTCAAACGTGCAAAAAGATTTAGATAAAAGCCTTGAAAAGCGTTACCAATCTTACTTACTGGCTGATCAATTAAGACAAAGTTCTGACGATTTAACTCGTTTTGCAAGAACTTATGTTGTGACAGCAGATGATAAATATGAAAAAATGTATTGGGATATTCTTGCGATTCGGAATGGAAAAAAACCTGTACCACTTTCTTATGAAAGAATTTATTGGGATTTAATCATTAATTATGGAGAAAAGCCACGTCCAGATGGAGAAACAATTTCTTTGCAAAAAATGATGAAGAATATTGGTTTTACAAAAGAAGAGTTTGCTGAATTAACAAAAGCACAAAACAGTTCTAATGGATTGGTTAAAGCTGAAACAATTGCAATGAATGCCGTGAAGGGATTATATGAAGATAGTAATGGAAAGTTCACAATTAAAAAGCCAGCAGATTTTGTTTTAGCTCGACGGTTAACTCATAATATAAAATATCATGTAGCAAAGTCAGAAATTATGAAGCCGATTGATGTTTTTTTTAAGATGCTTGATCAAAGAACAAAAAAAGAAGTTCAATATTACAAAGATTTGAGTCAGAAATTTTTTGTTTATTTTGAATTAGTTGTTGCTGTACTAGTTGGACTAATCATTATTAATTTTCTTGTTACCTTTAAAAAAGTAGTTGAACCAGTTCGTATCATTGCCACAAAAATTAAAGAAATTATTACTAGCAAAAATTTAGCTAGTCGAATTCAAGTGAATTCTGAAGATGAGTTTGGTGAAGTTGGAAAGGATTTTAATTTAATGCTTGGTACTTTTCAGAAGTTAATTAAGGAAATTGAAATTCATTCAGTACATTTAGCTCCAATGTCTGAACAGCTTTCAGCATCAATAAAAGAGATGCATATTGCTATTGATGAAATTTCAGAAAAATTAGAACTAGATTCTGCAAATATTAATGAAACAAATGGAGCCGTTCAGGTAATCTCTTCAAAAACAGAAGCAATTAATCGTAAAGTCTTAACTATTTTAGAATACAGTTAAGGTAATGGAGACAAATGCTTCTGAAGGCGAGTCTTCGATGAAGGGAGTAAATGAGTCAATGGAACGAATTGGGGGAAGTAGTCAAAAAATTGGTGGTATTGTTGGAGTAATCACTGAAATTGCAAACCAAACAAACTTATTGTCCTTAAATGCGGCAATTGAAGCAGCGAAAGCAGGAGATTCAGGAAAAGGATTTGCTGTTGTAGCTGAAGAAGTTCGAAGTTTAGCAGAGCGTAGTAATCTTTCTGTTATAGAAATTCAGAAGTTGATTGAAGGAAGTAGTCATAATATTAAAGAGGGTTTTGATGTTATCAAACAAACCAATCAAGTGCTAACTGTTATTATTGAGGGAATTCGTTCAATTTCTTCTCAATTAATAGATGTTACTGATGATTCAAGTGAGCAATTAGATTCAATTCAAGAAATTGTAAAGGCCATTGCATCAATTTCAGAGTCAGGTGATAGTACTTCAGCAACAGTTAATGAGTTATCAACATCAACTGAGCAAATTAACGATGCAGCAAACGAGTTAAGCTCAATTGCTGATAAACAAGAAAAAGAAATTTCACAGTTTAAGTGTTAATAGCATAGAGTGAAAGCGGAGTAAGGCCTGATTACAATTTTATTTTTAATCAGAATCTTACCCCAAAATAAAAATGATGTTCAATATTTATTAGGAATTATGTTCTTCAATGAATTTATTCATTAACACCCTTTCTGCTCTTTTGTTCGTTAGAGACTTTCTCATCCAATCAATGGTAAGATTTTCTATTTCTTTAGGAGAAAGGTTCCAATTAATCTTACTCGTTCTTAATTTTGATGTTAGCTCATAAAGCACAATTGCTACAGTAACTGAGATATTAAAGCTTTGTGTAAAACCAACCATTGGAATTTGAACATAATAGTCAGCTAATTCATGTGCTGTTTCAGAAAGACCAGTTTCCTCCGTTCCAAAGCAAACTGCAATTTTTTCATCTAATGGGAGTTCGTGAAGAGGGATAGAATTCTCATGAAGAGTCGTTGCAGCAATTTTGTATCCTTTTTCTTTTAAGTATGATAAGCAATTTTTCGTGTTATCACTCTGATCTGAAGGTGCAGGATAACGGTGTAAGGAGAGCCATTTGGAGGAACCCATTGCAATATCACGACTAACTCGAAACTGATTGCGTTTTTCAATCATATAAATATCTTGAACACCAAAACATTCACAGGATCGTAAGACTGCACTTGCATTATGAGGTTGATAAATATCCTCAAGAACAATTGCTAAGTGTTGAGTTCTTTGGTCAAGAGTGTCAGAAATAAGTTGTTTTCGGTTTGGTGTAATGAATTCTGAAAGATATTCAATGAGTTCAGGTTTGCAGTGTTGATATAAATTCTCCATATATAACATATCCTAATCTATGGTTGAATTTTTATTTCGTGAAAAACGGACTTGATTCTTTGTTAACGTTTTTTGCAAGATAGGATTTTAAAAATATGACAGACGTATATTTTTAATAAAACTCACCTTTTGGGGTGATTTATCCATTGATTAACAATTGAATAGAGACTTTTCTACTAGGTAAAGATGAAGCGATTAAATTTTTATGAAACACGAGACTTTTTAAAACAATTAGCTCTTGATTTTGTAAAAGAAAAAAAACAAATAGTTGATACTTCAATTGATGGCTTTAAACATATTCATGCTCAAGGAGAGCTGAAAATAAAAGACTTTGTTGAAAAGCTAGGTTTACCTGTTTTTGGTAAAGAGACTTTAGACACTTGGCTAGATGCTTATAATAAGGGACAAAGTGAACTTTTTACTGTTGTTGATAAAAGTTTTGCTTTTGCTCTTGGTGTTTTAGGATCTGAACCAGCAAAAGATAATAAATCTACAATTGAAATTGTAGTTACAGAAAAAACAGAAGAAAGTAAGGCATCAGCAAGTCTGGCAACTAAAGTAACTACAGAAAAAAGTAAAGAGACTTTAAAAGAAAACAGTAAACCAGTAATAGCAAAACCTGCAACACCAGTAGCAAAGAAAGCGGCAAAACCAGCAACAAAGAAGCCTGCAACACCAGTAGCAAAGAAGCCTGCAACACCAGTAGCAAAGAAGCCTGCAACACCAACGGCAAAAAAAACACGAGCTAGAAGAAAACCAACAGGAAAAAAGTCAACAACTTCAAAATAGTTTTATGAGAGATGCTTTCTTATAAATGGAAGTAATATATTGTTGCTGTTTCTAGTAATTGTAGAACAAATAACTTTTTTTTAGACAAAGCTTTTAATCTTAAGTATTGGTATTGGAAATTTATTTTGATACGATATTTAGGACTAAAAGAATGAAACTTGGTATTGCTGGAAAAATTATAATCCCTACAGTAAGTATTCTAATATTAACTGTAGCAAGTTCTTACTTTTTTCTTTTGAAAAGTTTTCAAGAACTCCAAGAAAGTCGGGTACGACAAGAAGCTGTTGCACTACAAAAACAAATAGGAAATATTCAAAAAGAGATAATGGCTCTTAATATTACAAGAGCCGCTCTTTTTAGTCGTCTACCAGTTGTGATCCAGTCTTATAAAGAAGCTCTTCAAGGAAACATATATAGTCCCAATAATCTCACTGTTCAAAAAGCAAGATTAAAATTAAGAGCATTCCACCAGCCATTTCTCAAAGGTTTTTCTAGCATTACAGGAAAACAGAATTTCTTTTTACATTATCATTTTTCTAATTCAAGAAGTTTTTTACGTGTGTGGAGAAAAACACAAACGCTTTCAGGAAAAGATATATCTGATAATTTAAGTGGATTTCGTCATACAGTAATCAGTGTTAATAAATATAAGAAGCCAGTATCAGGAATTGAGTTAGGTCGTGGTGGTTTTATTGTTCGTGGTTTAGTTCCAGTTCAAGATAAAAAAGGAGTTCATTTAGGTTCTGTTGAAGTCTTTACTAAACTAACTTCTCTTTTAAGGATGTTACAAACTTCAAAAGAAGTGCAGTTCGGATTATACATGAACTCGGAAGAACTTCGAATTACAAGTCGTCTGCGAGATAAGAAGAAGAACCCTGTATTACATAAGAAGTTTGTATATGTAACTTCAACAAATAAAAAAGCCTTTCAAAACTCAAAAAATATTCCACTTAATCTTCTTCTTGATGGAACTCAAGAATTGAGTCCTCAATATATACAACAGCAAAAAGCCCTATTTTCTTTTCCTGTGTATGATTTCAGTAAAAAGCAAGTTGGAGTGATTGTCTTTTTAAAAGACACTATATTATATCAGCAAATTTTCCAAAAAATTCAAAAAATGATGATTGGAGGAAGCCTATTAGTGATGGTTGGAATTGTATTTGTGTTATTAATGAGTATTCGACACGCAAAAAAGAGTTTAATTCGAATTCAAGATATTGCAAATTCAGTTGCACAATCAGCACATTTAGTTTTTGAGGAATCCCAACAACAAAATTCATCACTCGATGAAGTAAGTGCCGCATTAAATGAGTTGAATAGTTCCATTCAAGATGTTGCTATGAGTACAGGAAATGTTTCTGAACTAGCAACAGAGTCTTCTAAGAAGGCATTAGAAGGAGGAGTTGCTGTAGATAATGCGATTCAGGCAATTGAACAAATCAGTAGTTCTTCTCAAAAAGTAACAGATGCCGTTAGTATCATTTCCGATATAGCAGAACAAACTAATCTATTAGCACTTAATGCTGCCATTGAAGCTGCACGAGCTGGAGAATTAGGAAAAGGATTTGCCATTGTAGCTGATGAAGTTAGAAAGCTAGCAGAGCGAAGTTCACAGTCTAGCAGTACAATCCAGAACTTAACAAAAGAAAATATAGGCTCTGTGCAAGATGGTGGAAAGAAGTCAGAAGAAGTTGGAGTTCTTCTAAAAAGTATTATTGGTTACGTTGATAAGACCGCTGAAATGGTAGAACGAATCTCTGCAACATCAGAAGAACAAGCCGCTACTTCAGATTCTATTAAAAATGAAATGGGTTCAATTCGGAATATTGTAGATAGGAATCTATCATCATCAGAGGAGCTTAGCTTATCTGCTCAAGAGATGATTAGGCAGATTCAACTAGTGATTGCTGGGACGTTTGATGAGGACAAGCATAAAAAAATAATTAGTTCAAAAAACCTATTGACATAGTAGAGCCTCATCTCTAGAACTCGTCTCCGTTACTTCGCATTAGCGGGTTCATCCCAGCTTTTGGAAGTGGCAAGTGAGGTCAAAACTCAAAAACTTTTGAAAGTCTCAAACGAGAAATTAAAAAGTGAAAAAAGAGGATTGACAGGGTTCACACGGAAACGTAGAACTCGACTCCGTTGCTTCACAAAGACAAATCAATTTTAGTTTTTGGAAGTGGCAAACGAGGTCAAAACTCAAGAGCTTTTGAAAGTCTCAAACGAGAAATTAAAAAGTGAAAAAAGAGGGTTGACAGGGTTCACACGGAAACGTAGAACTCGACTCCGTTGCTTCACAAAGACAAATCAATTTTAGTTTTTGGAAGTGGCAAACGAGGTCAAAACTCAAGAGCTTTTGAAAGTCTCAAACGAGAA
>JBNMNM010000014.1:0-22935 GCA_051275585.1 bacterium
AATATAACCAAGAAGTTGCTTTATATAAAAAGAAATTTGAAAAAACATGGAAGAATGCAGATCAAAAAACTCTTGAAAATATGGGTGAATCTATTTTCATGAGTAAGTGTTCTGCATGTCATGGTTTACAAGGAGATGGTCAAACTCTTGGAAATCAAAAAGTAGCTGCTAACCTTCGTGAGTTTGGTAGTGAAAAACATGTTCTTTATGTTATGAAGAATGGATCAAAAGGATTAGGAAAGATGCAACCAATGATGCCACCACAAGGAGCATTATTAAAAGCAATGAAAATTAATCCTGTTGATGTTGCAGCATATGTTGTTACCCTTTCTGGAAAAAAAGCCAAAATGGGAAATCCTGTAAAAGGAAAAACAGGTTACACAATGGTTTGCATGGCATGTCATGGACCAAACGGAAAAGGAAAGGGAGCCAATGGAATGATTCCTAACTTTGCTGCTGACTTAAGTAAATATGGAACTCCATCTTACATTGAAAATATTGTAAGAAAGGGGAAGAATGGTCATATCGGTCAAATGCCTAGTTTCTTGAAAGAAGGAACTCTTTCTCCTATTCAATACAAAGCAGTTGCGACTTTCGTTGCAAACAAACTTAATGATTAATTTTAGGAGTCTTCTATGTTTCGTCTAAATGGATTAACTGGATTCCTTTTACTGGTAGTTGTTCTATTAAGTATTTGGGGAGCTCTAGTATTTACAGCTTGGAATGTCCAAACTGATAATGTGACAAACTATTACACGCTTGAGGAACACCAAGAGAAAATCAAAAAATCAATCAATAAAGATTAGCTTTTGGTTAGAATAGTTTACCCCTGTAGTAATGAATATACAGGGGCTAGACCATTTGCTGAATATTGACTTTTTTGAATATTCACGTAGCATCAAACTTCCATTTGTAACATAAACAACAATTGTTACAAAAATCACTCCTCTCGACTCCTTAGACACCCATTCCCCTACTGGCTGATGTCTGATAAAAACACTCCAAATACATTCCGCAAATATCGTCATCAATTTTTTATTTTTGCTACATTTTTGATGGTTGGAATTCCATTTATTACGATTAATGGTAACCATCTTTTTATGCTATCATTAATCCATCAAAAATTTGAATTCTTTGGAATTGGTTTTGATATTCAAGAACTTTACTTGATTCCTCTGATTTTGATTCTTTGCTTTATGATCATTTTCATCATAACTGCGGTTGGTGGCCGAGTTTGGTGTGGATGGGCTTGTCCTCAGACAATGTTCCGAACTCTTTATCGTGATTATATTCAAGGAAAATTGCTGGGTCTGCGAAAGGTTGAAAATAAACAAAAAGCTCTAAATCTCAAAAAACCAATTGATAAAGTTAAGTATGTTATTGGTGTTTTACTATGGAGTTCTTTAGCTTTTCTTGCGGCTGCAAACTTACTTTGGTTTTTTGTTGATCCATTTGAATTTTTTGAATTTGTTTTTCTTAATCCAAGCGAACATAGTTTTCTTGCTGGTTTCTATTATGGACTTGTTGCTTTTCTAATTTCTGATGTTATTTTACTTCAAGAAAATTTTTGTAAGCATATTTGTCCATATGCAAGAATCCAGTCTGTACTATTTGATGAAGATACAATTATTGCCCTTTATGATAAAAATCGAGGTGATAACACAGATGGTTCTAGAGGAAATCGAAACCTTGAAAAACAAAAAGATTTAAGTGGTGATTGTACTGGATGTCAGGCTTGTGTTCGAGTTTGCCCTACAGGAATTGATATTCGAAAAGGATTACAACTAGAATGTATTGCATGCTTAGAGTGTTCAGATGCTTGTGGAAAAGTAATGGCTAAGTATGACAAGCCCAATTTAATTACATGGGCTTCGGAGAAAATGATTGAAAAGGATGAAAAGTTCAAACCTTTCCGAGGCAGAATTCTCTCCTACACAGGCCTTTTAGTTTTAGTATTTATTTCATTAGTTTACCTCGGTGCAAACCGTGATACAATGCTATTGAATGTTAATCGCACATCTCAATTATATCAAATTAAAGATTCTGGAAAAAGAGTTGAAAATTACTACACTTTGATGGTCACAAATACAGATACTAAGACTCACGAATTTGTTATTGAAATCAAAGGTTTAAAGGGTGTCCAAGTAAGATCACCTAAAGACAGCTTTTCTATTTTACCTGGTGGACAAGTTAAGAAAATTCTAATTTTAAGCACCACACAACAACTTGTTCAAAAAGAAAATGGAAATACATCATTTCCAATTACGATTCATTCAAAAGCTGTTGATGCTCCAAATCTGATTCAGATAGAGAAAAAAACAGTATTTATTTATCCTTCTTTGAGTGAAATCCAAAAACAGAAAAAGCTTAGTCTTAATGCATACTATTAATTATTTTTAAAAAATTCCACTCGAAGAATTTGACTTTGAGTGGAATAAAAAATAATTTCTACTTCCAACATTTAAATTCTTAAATAAAACTACCAACCACCAAAAATCCATCACACATAAAACAATAATGTCTCAGAAATCAGTCAAAAGTTATTGGCCACACTTCATCATTGGTTTTTTTCTTTTTGCAGCCACAGGAGTAGTGTTCACAGTCAAAATTGCATTAAATAATCCTGTTGAATTAGATAATCACTACAGAGCAGATTACCACAAAGTAGGCGATAACATTAATAAAATTCTTCAAATGTCGCAGGCTTTCGATAAAAAAGGATACTCTGTTAAAATGCTGACTCTTCCTAAACGAGGAAGTAACTCTCTAAAATTTCAGATTTTAGATAAATCAGGAAAGTCGATTCAAGCTAAGGCAGTAGATTTATTAGTTACTCGTCGAGCTACAACTAAAAATGATATTGTTTATGGTAAACTTAAATTCATCAATGGATCTTACATTGCACCAAATGTAAAATTAGCATTGCCTGGTGAATGGATTTTTAATCTTGAAGTCAAAATTGAGAACTTAACTGTAATTCGTCTTCTAAAAGAAACTCTTAACTAGTTTACTTTGGTCATCATTTGAATACAGATCACAGTGCAGATTTGACCTGTTCACACTGCCTACAACCTACCCCCAAAAGCATTGCTATTTTTGAAAACCAATCTTCCTCTGAAGGTTTGATTTTTTGTTGTAATGGTTGCCAAGGAATCTACCATTTGATTCACGAAGCAGGTTTAAAAAGTTTCTACCAAAAAAGAACAGGTGATGATTTCTCCTCATCAACAGAGTCTGGAGGAGTTACAAATCAAGAATCTTATGAATTAGAGTCATTCAAGCAACGATATATTCGAGAAAAGGAAGAATTTCATGAGATTTCTCTCGTAATTATTGGGATTCACTGTGCGGCTTGTGTCTGGCTTAATGAAAAAATATTGACCAAATTAGAAGGAGTTCAAGAAGTCAGCATTAATTTTTCTACTCATAAAGCAAAAGTTCTTTGGAATCCTAATCAAGTTTCGCTTGCAACAATTATTGGAACCATTCGAAATATTGGTTATAGTGCTCACCCTTATAACCCTTTATTAAAAGAAACCTTCCTTAAAGATCAGCGTTCTAAAGAATACACTAGAATCTTAGTAGCTCTTTTTTGTTCCATGAATATTATGTGGCTTGCAGTTGGACAATATGCTGGTTACTTCTCAGGAATGGAGCAACGTTTTAAAGATTTATTTCATTTTCTTGAGTTTCTTCTTACGACACCTGTTTTATTTTATTGTGCAAAACCATTCTTCTTAGGTGCATGGACTGGAATAAAACAAAGAATCCTCAATATGGATTTTCAAGTCGCTTTTAGTACATCGCTTATTTACGGGTATAGTATTTATATGGCGATAACTCGTAAGGGTGATAGTTATTTTGAAGCTGTCGCAATGTTTATCACATTTATTCTAGGTGGAAAATTTTTAGAAACTCTTTCCATCAAAAAAATTAATGATGTCACTGATAGCCTCGCCTCCTTAATTCCTTCCGAAGCAAGAATGATTGATGATTCAGGAGAACGTAAATTTATCTCTGTAGAATCAATTGAAAAAGGAATGGTATTAGAGGTTTTACCAGGAGAAAAAATTGTTGTTGATGGTATCGTTTTATCTGGAAACTCCTATGTTGATGAATCTTATTTAAATGGGGAACCTCTTCCAATTCTTAAAAAAGAAGGGAGTTCTGTATATGGGGTTAGTATTAACCAAGATGGAGTGATTCAATATAAATCAAAACAAGAACTTTCTGATTCTTCGTTATCAAAAATCATTCATTTAATGGATGATGCACTTGCAGGAAAACCCAAAATTCAACAGTTTGCTGATTTTATCTCAAAATATTTTATTATTGGGATTTTAACAATTGCAGGACTCACTTTTGCTGGTTGGTTTGCCTTTGATAAATCACTTGAATCAGCCCTAATGAATGCGATTTCTGTTTTAATTATTGCTTGTCCATGTGCATTAGGATTAGCAACGCCAATGGCTGGCCTGACAGGTTTATCTGTATCTGCAAAAAGAAAAATTTTATTCAAAAAAGCAAGTCATATGGAAGTAATGTCAAAAATAACTGACATTATTCTAGATAAGACAGGAACCATTACAGAAGGAAAACCAACAGTTACAAGTGCGTGGTTTAAACAAGAAAATTCAGATTTACTTCATAGCTTTCTAGTAAATTCACGACACCCAATTTCAAAAGCAGTTTATACCTACCTACAAAATGAACATGTCCTCCAACACCAACTAGAAGTAGAATTTTTTCAAAACGTTTCAGGAAAAGGAATTCAAGCAAAATTTCAAGGAAAGGATGTTTATGGTGGAAGTTTAGAGTTTATTCGAAAACAAGGTATTGAATTTACAGAAGAACAACAAAAATACTTAGAAAAAATTCATCAAGATCAACCATCTTTGTTTATTTTTGCGATTAACAAGCAAGTTGAAGGTATTTTTGCAATTGAAGATTCGATTAAAGAAAGCAGCGTTCAAGCAATTCAAGCATTACAAAAGAAAGGATTATCAGTTCATATGTTAACAGGCGATCATCAAACTGCGGCTGAGAAAATTGCACATCTTTGCAATATTCCACTTCAAAATGTTCATGCTGGGGTTGATCCTATTCAAAAAGAAGAGTTTGTTCAAAAGCTTCAGAAAATAGGTTGTTCTGTTGTAATGGTAGGTGATGGAATTAATGATACTCTTGCTTTAGCTAGAGCTGATATTGGCATTGCAATGGGTTCTGGAATGGACACTGCTATTGAAGTTTCTGATGTTTTAATTTTAAATAATGAACTTAAATCAGTTGAACAGGCTCATCAAATTGCAGTACGAACTCTTGCTTTAACTAAACAGAATTTAGCAATATCTTTACTGTATAATGTGTTTGCAATTCCACTTGCAGTTTTTGGTTGGGTTATCCCACTAATTGCAGCAGGATCAATGTCACTTTCATCACTTCTTGTGGTTGGAAACTCTATTCGCATTAAATCTGGTTTTAAAAATACCTAAAAGAGAAATTTATTATGGATGTATTGCCTGTCATGATTGGGGTGTCAATTCTTCTAGGATTAGGTGGTCTTTTTACCTTTCTTTTTGGGTTACGCTCAGGACAGTTTGATGACCCTGATGGAATGCGATTTCGCATACTTTTGGATGATGATGAGGAGGATCGTTACCAAGAGCATCTTAAAGAACTAGAAAAAACCGAAGAATTAGAAAAAAACCAAAACACCAAAAAATAAGAGTCTATTGTGTTGATTAGTGCATCCCTTCTTTCATTTGCATTCATTACAGGACTAACAGGTTCTGTTCATTGCCTTGGAATGTGTGGCCCTTTGGTTACAGGTTATTCTTCTGCTCCTACCACATGTCCATCTCGCCATCTTCATATTGGATATGGGCTTGGTCGAATTACTGCTTATACTTTAATTGGTGCCCTTTTTGGTGGATTTGGAAAGCTAGTCAATGTAGTTGCACACTTTTCTGAATTACAGCCACTTGCAGCACTAATAGGTGGTTTATTAATGATAGTTTATGGTTTATCTACTCTTTTCTCATTTAAGCTACTTCCAAGCACAATTTCATGGCAAAAAATTCCATTCCTTAAAACAGTCATTAAACAGAATTTTACAACTCCAAATGCAAAAAGTACTTTTTTGTTAGGTGTCACAAGTGCTTTTCTCCCATGTCATTTATTATACTCAATGGCATTAACTGCTGGAACAACTGGAAGTTTTTTAGAAGGTGGAGCCGTGATGTTTGCATTTTCTCTAGGAACTACTCCAACAGTTGCAGGAGTTGGAATTTTATCAAAATGGATTCAGAAATATTTAAAAAACTATTTTTCATTAATTACATCTTTATTAATGATTATTGCTGGAATTTTTATTATTCTATATCGAGGAAATATTTCAATGGATTTTATTATTCAATGTCTTCCTTGGAAAAACTAAAATGAAACGAATTACTCTATTTATTTTAAAAATCCTTTTTCTTCTTTCCTTTTCTCCTTATCTCTCTGCAAAAGAAAAAATTACTGCTTGGTTTTATTATCAAACAGCTCCATTTCATATCAAAGCAAATCAAGGATTTAGTTATGATTTTGGCAAATTACTAAATAAATTAACTAAAGACTCTCCTTATAGTTTTTCTGTTGAAATGATTCCTCGAAAACGACTCAACAAAATACTAAAAAAGCAACAACAAGGAGTTGTCCTTTTTGTTCAGCCTCAATGGATGGGAGATCCAGAACGAAAAAAATATCTATGGACAAATTCATTCATGAAGGGACGTAACGAAGTTCTTTCTCACTATAAAAGACCAATTTATTATAAAAGCCCGTCTTCTTTATATGGTTTACGTTTTGGTGGAATTTTAGGAAGAAAGTATACTCCTCTTGAAAAAGCATTTCATAACCATCAAGTTCAAAGATTTGATGTCAATTATGAAAAATTAAATTTATTTAAATTAAATCGCAGAAGGATTGATGTCACAGTCCAACCCAAAATCATTGCTAAATACTTAATTCATAAATATTCCTTACAATCAAAAATATTTTTTTCTTCTAATCCTCTTGTTCATTTTAATCGACACATTCTTGTCACAAAAAAATTAACTAAAGTTCATCAACTACTAAACCAAATTATTCTACAATTAAGGAGTAATCAACAGTGGAAAGTAATTCAAAAAAATTATCAATTATTATAAAGATTTTATTACTATTATTTCAATAAAAACTAATAAATATCAGTTATATAAATCACCTCTAGGTGAAAGTTCTTATTAAAAAATCAAGACTATTAATTCTCATTTTTTTTGCAAAATTAATCTAACCTAAAATTGCAATTAAGTCTCTGATTCATAAAATTTCCTTACAATCAAAAATACTTCTTTCCCCTACTCATCTTTTACGTTTTAATAGGCATACTCTGATTACAAAAAAATTAATTAAAGTTCATCAACTATTAAACCGATTTATTCTATAGTTCGATCATAATCAAAAGTGATATATGATTTGACGACGTTATCAATTGTTATGAACTCTTTAAGTTTTCCACCTATAGCCTATATAAAAAGATGAGTCAGTTTAGTTATCTAGATAATACTTCTCAGGATTTTCCAAAGAAGATCCTAGTTATTGATCAAAGTACCTTTTTACGTCGCTCAATTGCTCGAAAGTTAGAAATGTGGGGATATAAAGTTTCTGTTGCGATGACAGATAAAGAGGCTATGAAAAAAATGGATGGTGGTTACTGGCCTGACCTTGTTATTCGTGAAGCTGATATTAGCGGACAACAATCAGACAAGGAACAGTTTGAAATATTAAAATATATTTTATCTCGACAGCAAAAAAATGGATTTTGTTATTATATTTTTCTAGTTGAACCAAGTGATCAAGATTTTGTTCAAATTGCTCTTGATTTTGGAGTTCATGAAATAATTGAAAAACCAATCAAAAATCTTGACTGGTTTCACTCTAGAATTGGAACATGTTTGCGAAATATTGCAGTTGTTCGAATGGTAGATGAAAAAAAGAAAGAACTCGCAAAATATGTTGAAGAACTTCATAATATTCATAAAAAAACAGCACGAGTATTAAAGGAAGTCAAAGATGATCGCTTCTCTTCTACCTCATCTCGAAAAAACTATTATGCTGTAGAAGAAATTCACAAAGAAACACAAGCAGCATCAGACTTCTATAAGGATAGTTTTCAACCAATTCAGATTGATGAAAGCGAATTCAATAATAGTCCTGTTGAAGATCGAAAAATTAAGAAGACTAAAATTCTGATTGTTGATGACAACGAGATGAATTTACAACTTTTACGGAAGATTTTAGAGAAGTATGTAGATTCTGAAATTCACAGTGCAAATAATGGATTAGAAGCAATTGATCAATTTGAGCTTGCTCATAAAACAGGTCGGCCATTTGATTGTGTATTGCTTGATATTATTATGCCTGAAGTTGATGGACGAACAGCATTAAAAGCAATGCGAGAAATTGAACGAGAACTTGATGTTCCTAGAAAAGATCAGTCAACAGTTGCAATGGTAACGTCTCTTGATGATCGTCATAATATGTTACTCACTCATCAAGAAGGCTGTAACCACTATATCGTGAAACCAATCACAAAAGAAAAATTAGATAAGCTTTTAAATCAACTATAAAAATTTATAAGTGACTAAAAAATAACTTCATCTTCTCGTGGGGGGAAGAAATGTGTTGAAGTTATTTTTTATTGCTTGTTACTCAAATTTTTCTGGGTCTTTCTCTGAAAAAAATACTTTAAACCCCATCTCTCGCAAGCCTCTTTTATAAGGATCATTTTTTTGATTTGCTCTCTTGCATTTTGAACAAATACAAGAAATATGATGGGTTTTAGTATATCGTTTCAGCTTTACTTCACATAGATCTTTTCCTTCTCCTTCAAGCTTTTTCAAAAGATTTTCAATCTCTCTCATTGCTTGACGTAAGATTTTTTCTTTCGTTTTTGGATCTCTAAGATTAAACATTATAATGATAGAGGAAAGAATAGATCACTGATTAAAGTAAAAAATAAGGTCAAGCTAATCACTGCATTCATGTTAAAAAAGGCCATATTTAACTTACTGAGATCATCTTTTTTAACTAAAGTATGTTCCCATAGTAATAAAGCTCCTGAGATTAAAACACCTGCTAAAAATAAGAGTTTTAATTCAGCTTCGATTAACAACCATCCCCAAAGAATCACAGTTACAAAATGCAATGATCTTGCAATCCATAAACTTTTTGCAACTCCAAATTTCGCTGGAATTGAATGCAAATCTGCACCTTGATCAAATTCATAGTCTTGCAGTGCATAAAGCACATCAAAACCAGAAATCCATGTCAGTACTGAAAAACCTAGAATAATAGGAACTAAAGAAACACTTCCTTTTACTGCAATCCATGCAGCAATTGGGGCTGCTCCAATCGCAATTCCTAAAAAAATATGACACCAACTTGTAAAACGCTTGGTGTACGAGTAAAAGCACACTAGAAAAATTGCGACAGGACTAAGATAAAAGGCAAGCCGATTCAATTTCCACGAGGCAAAAACCAAAAACACAAATGAAACCACAATCATCACTAACATAAGATTTGGACTTACATCACCTGTTACTGATGGACGATTTGCTGTTCGTGGATTTTTTGCATCCCATTTTCGATCAATTAACCGATTAAAACCCATTGCACCTGTTCTTGCTCCTACCATTGCTAAAATAATCCACAATGTTGCTTGCCAAGAAGGTCTTCCATTCGTGGCTAACAATAGAGAGCATAATGCAAAAGGAAGAGCAAAAATAGTATGGGAAAACTTAATCAGCTCTAAGAATTTACCAATTCTTTGAAATATAGACATATTAGAGAATATACCGACTTAAATCTTGATCTTTAACAATATCAGATAATTTTTGTTGAACATAATCACGATTCACAGGAACCGTTGATCCATTCATCTCAGAAGCATCAAAACTAACTTCATCAAGAAGTTTCTCTAAGATTGCATGAAGTCGTCTTGCTCCAATATTTTCCATTTGCTCATTCACAGTAGCAGCAATGCTAGCGATCTCATCAATAGCACCATCATTAAATTCTAATGTAACTTCCTCTGTTTTTAATAACTCTGCATATTGGCGGATCAAAGAGTTCTTAGGCTCTCGTAGAATTCGAACAAAATCATCTTTAGTAAGAGAATCTAGTTCTACTCGAATCGGAAAACGTCCTTGTAATTCTGGAATCAAATCAGATGGCTTTGACATATGAAAAGCACCAGCAGCAATAAAAAGAATATGATCTGTTTTTACAGGTCCATATTTTGTGTGAACAGTACTTCCTTCTACAATTGGAAGTAAATCACGTTGAACACCTTCCCGAGAAACATCACCACCTTGTTGAGAAGCTCGACTAGCAACTTTATCAATCTCATCAAGAAAGATAATTCCACTTTGTTCTACTTTTTTAACAGCTAAAGCAGCGATATCTTCCATATCAACTAACTTTTCAGATTCTTCTTGTTTAAAGATTTTTAAAGCATCTGCAACCGTCACTTTTTTATCTTTACTCTGCTTTGGTAGAATACTCGACATCATATCTTTAATATTGATGTCCATTCCTTCTGTTCCTGTAATAGGAAAGAATTCTACATGAGGCATTCCTGATTTTTCTTGCATTTTGATCTCAATGATTTTTTCATCAAGATCACCATCTTCTATTTTCTTTGCAAACTTATTTCGAATTGAAGAGTCATCACGGAATGTATTATTGTCTGCATCTTCAGGGGCTGGACTTGGCGGAATAAGAATATCAAGAATTCGGTCTTTTGCTTGTTGTTCCGCTTTTTCCTTAACGGTTTCCATTCTTTCTTCTCGAACCATTGTGATACTTGTTTCGGTTAAATCCCGAATCATACTCTCAACATCACGACCAACATAACCAACTTCTGTAAACTTTGAAGCTTCTACTTTAACAAATGGAGCATTCACTAATTTTGCAATTCGTCTTGCAATTTCAGTTTTACCTACTCCCGTTGAACCAATCATGATGATATTTTTAGGCATAATTTCATCACGAAGATCTTCAGAAACTTGCATTCGTCGCCAACGATTTCGAAGTGCTATTGCAACACAACGTTTTGCATTATTTTGTCCTACAATATACTTATCTAATAAACTTACAATATCTTTAGGTGTAAGTGCGTCTGTCTGAATCACTGTACTTTTACCGAGAAAAAATTAAAAATTGTAAACTAATAATCAATTACTTTTTAATAAAAAATTACGCCTTAATTGTGTCTAATTCTTCAATTGCAAAATTATCATTTGTATAAATACAAATTGATGCTGCAATTTCCATTGATTTGATTGCAATCTCTTTTGCATCCATTTCTGTATTATTCAGTAACGCTCTAGCAGCCGAAAGAGCATACATTCCACCAGATCCAATCGCAAGAACACCATCTTCTGGTTCAATTACATCACCATTTCCAGAAATCAATAAAGATTCTTTTGCATCAATTACCATTAGCATTGCTTCTAAATTTCTAAGCATTTTATTCGTTCTCCAATCTTTTGCTAATTCAACAGCAGATCGTCTTAAATTTCCATTATACTCTTCTAGCTTTGCATCAAATTTTTCAAATAAAGTAAATGCATCTGCTGTTGACCCAGCAAACCCTGCGATTACTTTACCATGATAAGTTGTTCGAAGTTTAGTCGCATTTGGCTTCATTACGGTGTTACCAAGTGATACTTGACCATCACCAATTAAAACTACTTTGTCTTTTGTTCGTACAGATAATATCGTTGTCATTATAAAATATCTCTAAAGTTATTGTATTTTTTTATTCAGACCTACAACAAAAACCTCAACACTCTCATCTCGAGAGCTTTTTGGTTTTACAATTTTCACTTTTTCATACTCTCTTCGCATTTGCTCTAGCAACTTTTGTTGTGCAGCTCCTTGAAAAACTTTCACAACAACACTTCCGTTTGGTTTTAACCATTTTTGAGCAACAAATAGTGCCATTTCACAAAGTTGAAATGAGCGATCAGCATCAAGATGTTTAATCCCTGTAGTTTTTGGAGCCATGTCACTCATAACAGTGTCAAACTGATCAGCATGTTCACCAGCAAAGTTCAAATCAATTTCATTGATATCACCTTGTAGGAAAACAGCATTTTCAGGCAAAACAATTTGGACAGGGTTCAAATCAACACCAACTACTTTTCCAGTTGGCCCAACTACTTTTGATGCATATTGAATCCAACTACCAGGACAGCAACCAAGATCAATAACCTTATTTCCTTTTTTAAGAATCGGGCATTTTTTATTGATTTCTTCTAACTTATAAGCAGAACGAGCAACATAGTTATCTTGTTTTGCTTTTTGAAAATAATGATCTTGGACTTTTTTCATAATTTTTATTTTTGGCTTGATCCCAGTGTTTATCCATCTCTTTAAGACTTAGTTTTTTTCCTTCTTTCTCAGCAGATCGGATTGCATGTTCAACAAATTTAAACCGATACTTAAACTTCTCATTAGTTGCTTTTAAAGCACTTTCAGGATCAATCTCAAAGTGACGAGCAAGATTGGTAATTGCAAAGAGTAAATCACCAATCTCTTCTTTTACGTCCTCTTTTTGATTTTCATGAATCGCAACTCTTACTTCTTGAAGTTCTTCCTCGATCTTTTCTAATGCACCTTCATGGTTTTCCCAATCAAAGCCTAAATTCGAGGCTTTTTCACCAATACGAGAGGCAGAATTTAATGCTGGAGCACTTTTAGGGATTCCATCAAAAATTGAAGCTTTCTTTTTCTTTTTTCCTTTGTTCTCTTCCGACTTAATTTGCTCCCACTGTTGCCTTAATTCATTTTCTGCAACTTCTTTCCATTCAGGATCAAATACATGAGGATGACGACGTATCAACTTTTCAGCAATTCCATTCACCACATCATCAAAAGAAAATCGTTTTTCTTCTGTCGCAATCTGAGCATGCAAAACAACTTGAAGAAGCAAGTCACCTAATTCTTCTTTTAATTCATCACCTAATTCGTCTTGTTCAATTTCATCAATAACTTCATGAGCTTCCTCAATTAAATAAGGAATTAATGAACGATGGGTCTGTTTTCGATCCCACGGACAACCATCAGGTGCTCTAAGTTTTTCTACAATATCGACCAATTTTTTAATACTTTTCATTCACGCTCGTTGAAAAAGAAAAAAGATAGCTCCAAGCAATAGCAACCTGTAGAAAAATCGACAAGTCAAGAGCAAGACTATTTTCTATTTTTGATACTTACTTAAATAAGTGTTTCACATGGAAAAACTGTCCATAGAGGATCTAATTCGTTTTGTTTCAAGGCTTTATCTCTACTTTCTTTACTTTCAAAAACACCAACAATGGAACTTCCCGAACCTGACATAAATGTATAAATTGCCTTTAAATCAGATAACTTTTTTTGTGCTATCTGTAAAACAGGATAAGTTATTGATAATCCAGTCCAAAAGTCATTTTGTTCTGCTGTGCAATTTTTTAGTTCTTCGTGAGTATATTTTTGAATTGTTGTTTTTCGACCTGAAATCAAACAACCTCGATATGCTTCACCTGTAGAAATTGATAAATTAGGATAAATCAAAATCAAATATAATTTTGGAAAGTTCTCAATTGGAGTAAAGATTTCTCCAATTCCCTCAGCCATAACAGGTTTTGATTTGATAAAAAATGGAACATCAGCCCCTAACTTTAAGGCCAGTTTTTCGAGTCGATCATCAGAGATATTTAATTTAAATAAATCATTTAATGTGGTTAAAACTCCCGCAGCATTTCCACTTCCACCGCCAAGTCCTGCACCTGAAGGAATCACTTTTGTTAAATCAAGGTGAAGATAAAATTGATGACCTGTTTCTTTTTCTAAAGCTCGAACGGCTTTGATAACTAAGTTTTCTTCAAAAGGAATCCCTTCAATATTACAAGATAAACTTAATCCTTTTTTTTCAGATGGAGAGAAACGAATTGTATCATAGAGAGAAATAGGAACTAAATCCATTAACAATTCATGATAACCATCATCACGTTTTCGTTGAATATTCAGGTAAAAATTAACTTTTGCTGGAGTTTGAATTGTTGTTGCAGTTTTCAAAATCATAAAGTTTCTAACTTTTGAATATGGTGAATTCTACGCATTTTTTGAATTGCATTTGTGAGGTATACTTGATCGGCTGAAAGTAAATCATCATAAGTCAAAACTTTCTCTTCTACATTTGGTAAACTATGCAAAAGATATTGACGAAAAACTCCATTTAACAATCCACAAGAAACAGGAGGAGTATAATAAACGCCACCTTTTACTATAAATAAATTACTGATTGAACCTTCCGTAAGCTCCCCTTTTTCATTAGAAAAAAGAATATCTGCAAAGTTCAGTTTTTGAGCTTGCTGAAATGCTTTTTTGTAAAGTTCTCGTTTTGTTGTTTTATGAAAAAAGAAAGGATTTTCTGAAAAATTTTCTTGAGTATCTAAAACAGCAATTGTTCTTTCTTCAAATTTTTGTTGTTTAAGATTTGTAGTTTCAATTGAAACCTCTCCCTTCTGACTTACAAGACAACGAACTTTATAACGAGTTGTTTTTTTTAGATTTTTTGTTACGTTGCTAAGTCTTTCTAAAAAATATTTCTTTTGAAGTGGAATATCAAAGTTCTTTGCGGACTCTAATACTCGCTTAAGGTGTAAACCTAAATAAGGAAGGTGAGCATTTTCCCACAGCATCGTTTCAATTAATGAGAATTGCTCATTATCTTGTAAAAATTTGGCCTTTAATAAACACTCTTTGAATTCATGCTCAGCAACAGAATCCCAAACGACACCACTACCAATTCCCATTAAACCTTGATTCTCTTTGATTGATACAGTTCGAATCGGAACATTAAACACAGCTTTATCTTCTGGTGAAAAATATCCAATGGCACCAGTATAAACACCTCTTGGACTATCTTCTAACTCTTGAATAATTTCCATTGAACGAATTTTTGGTGCTCCAGTTACTGAACCACAAGGAAAAATCGCTTGAAAAATATCAAAATAACTCACTTCTTTTTTAAGCTTTGCTTCAACTGTTGAGGTCATTTGATGTAATGTTTGATACTCCTCAATCTCAAACATTTTTGAAGTCTTTACAGAGCCTAGCTCTGCTACTTTCCCTAAATCATTTCGAATTAAATCAACAATCATTACATTTTCAGCACGACTTTTTTCATCAGACTGTAATAAATTTTTTAGCCTTTGATCTTCTTCTTGAGTTTGTCCTCGCTGAATTGTTCCTTTCATTGGGCGTGATGCTATTTTTTCTCTATCTCGAAGAAAAAATAGTTCAGGTGAAAGGCTAATAATTTGCTGATCTCCTTGATTCAAAAAAGCGGAATAACTGACTTGTTGTTTCTCTTGTAATGCTTGATATAGAGCTAATGGTGAACCTTGAAAAGAGAAAGAACTTTCTCCCGTAAAATTAATTTGATAAGTCTCACCATTTTGGATGTATGACTTAATTTTGCTGATTTTTTTTTGATACTCTTCTTTTGAATAAGAGAAAGAAAAGTTTGATACTTGATAGCTTTCTTTTTGATCTGGTTCAACTGGAGGTGGATTCTGAAAAAGACCCGTTTGATGATCAAAAATAGATGGTTCTGAATAAACACCTAACCAAAGTAATGGATTTTCATTTTCTGGAAATTGGATTCTTTCTTCAAAAAAGGCTCCACATTCATAAGCAAAGTAGCCCGTGACCCAATTGCCTTTTTCTAATTCATCTTGAATTTCTTGAAAACAGGCGGGAATTTCTGAGAATTTTGTTGTGGTAATAATTTTCTGAGGCTTTAAAAAAAGAAAACTCTGACTATTTTCTGAGTCAAATTTTGCAGTTTCTAATAAAATCGAACCTGTTTGGCGAAGCAATGAGTAATATTCACGGGGGAACACGTTCAGCATGAATTTTTCACTTGATAAGGTTACAAACTCTGAAAATCTCCCTACAAGTAAAAACTTTGCTTCGTTCAGTCATCAAGAAAAGAGATTTTCTTTATTGTGCAGCCAACCATTTTGATGATTCACTCCATAATCCATCTCTAAATTTTTCTCGGAAAAACCCAAAGTGACCAATCGATTTTGTTCCTAACTCTTTAGGTCTAATATGAGTCCAATCTTCTTCTATTTTATCATAAAGCTCTAATAATTTTCCAACTGCTTTTTTTGGTGCAAAATGATCATCTGAAAAACTATATACTCGTGCAGGAAATTTTAGATTTTTATATCGATCTAATGTTTTTATAGAGCAATGGTCATATAAATAATCTGGACTTCGACACCATTTGCTCCATTCTTGAGCTATATTTGGAGGTAAATTTTCTCCAAAACCTAGCATTTCCGCTGGAAAATAAGAAAATGTGTGTGTCACTGCTGGAAGTGCAATATGACTCATCATGAAAGCCCAACTTTTACGTCGGATTCCTTTCCAGTTTTTCCAATAACCATGCTGACTAGCAACCATTATAACAGCATCAAATTGATCAGAACTTTCGGCTAAACCTAGAATCTGACCACCAACACTGTGTAATATTCCATATAATTTTTTTTCTGGGTAATGCTCTTTCACCCAACGAATAATCCCTTCTAAATCTTTTTCTCCCCATTCAGTCATACGAGACAAGCAATCTTTTGCATGTCCTCTTAGAGAGTCGCCTATTCCTCGATAATCAAAAGTAACTACATCAAAACCAGAACTTGATAAAAATCGAGCATAACTATCATAGTATTTTCGTTTTACGCCTGTTGCTGACGCAATAATCACAACCTTCCCATTATCCTTTTCTGGTAGAGGATGATATTGGTTGGTTGCAAGCATAAAATTATCTGTTGCAGGAATAAAAAGTCTGGATTCAATCATATTCTGCGTTATGGACTACTAAAGTTAGTTTGATATCCAACAATTTACTGAATATATACTCTAAAAATTCTTAGTCATCTTCTTAAGAATATTAATTACAGCATATTGCTCCCATTCAGGAATATCTTGATACATTTTTTTGCTGAGTTCTTCAGAGATTTCTCTGAAATCATCCTTTAAAGAGAGGCTTTGATCAGTTAGACGAATTAATGAAATTCGATGATCTTTTTGATCTTGGACTTTATCAACATAACCTAGCTTTAAAAGCTTATTTACTAGGGTTGTTAACGTTGATTTATCCTTATCAATTCGTTTAGATAACTCTCCCATAGAAAGAGCTATATCAGGGTACAGAGCTAGAATAATTGCTCCATGAGACGGTACAAGTCCCTCTATACCTCTTTTTTGAAACTCTTGTACAATAAACTTGTGGGATTTATCTCGCAAACGAGAGGCGAGAAAAACAGCAACATTTGTATCCAAACTCATTATTAATGAAGATTTTCAGATTATATAGCAATAAGAAATAGTTTTATATCAAACTATTGTCAAGAAAAAATAAAACCTCTATACAGTAAGGCTCTTCCAACTTTCATAATTAGTAAACATTTTAAATATTAGAACCATGGCTCAAGTTTTTGAAACAAATCTAGAAAAACTAGAAGAAATTGTAAAAACATTAGACTCTGGAAATATTCCACTTGATGCAGCATTAAAGGCATTTGAACAAGGAATCAAATTAAGTCGTCAATGTCATAAAAAACTCAATGATACTGAAAAAAAAATAGAGATTCTTCTAAAAACAGATGGAGAAATCACAGGATCAGAACCATTTGAAAAAGTAGAAGAATAAAATATTATGTTTCAAAAACATTGGCGAAAAACAATATTTTTCTGCATTTTGGTCGTTTTATTATTCAGCATGCAGTCTTGTTACTTATATCAACAAGGAAAAGGCCAACTATCTTTAGTCTTTGATCAAATTCCAATAAAAGAGGCTATCCAGCAAGAAAAAAATCCTAAAGTCAAAAAAGTTTTACAACATATTCCAAATATCAAAAAATTTGCAGAAAATGTAATTGGACTAAAACGCAGTAATAACTACTCTGGATACTATAAAACAGAGGAAGAAGGCGTTAGTTATATTGTAACTGCAAGTTATAAAACTAAATTTAAGCCATATACGTGGTGGTTTCCAGTCATTGGAACTGTTCCTTACAAAGGATTTTTTGATAAAAAATCAGCATTTGAACTAAAAAAGGAGTTAGAGAAAGAAGGGTTTGATACTTATATCTTTCCTGCTCCTGCTTATTCAACATTGGGTTGGTTTAAAGATCCAGTTACATCTCCAATGATAAAATATGGACTGTACTTCATGACAAATACTATTATTCATGAACTTACTCACCTTACTATTTATATTAATGGACAAGGAAACTTTAATGAACAACTTGCAAGTTTTGTTGGAAAAAAAGGTGCTGAGCAATATTTTAACCGTTTTATAAAAAATAGTAAAAAAATATTCAAAAAACAAAAAATAGTAAGAAATAAAAGAACTGTTTTTTACAAAAAGGTTAGGAATACTATCAAAAAACTTGATACTCTATATCAAAGTTCAATTTTAAAAAAGAAAAAACTACAACAGAGAGAAATTCTATTTCAAAATTTAGCCTCTGAAATTGCAATACTTTACCCAAATATAAAGAAAAAAAAGTGGGTAATGAATAATGCGAGACTCTTGCAATATCGTAGATATCAGAGTAATCCTTTGTACCTAGAAAAGATTTGGAAACAAAGCAAAGGAAATTGGAAAGAATTTTGGATAAAAATTCACCAATTTATTCAAGATGAAAAATATTTAGTTAAAAAAAAGTCATCACGCTGAAAACCTAACTTTCACAAGGTTATCAGCCTTTTAAGAATCACTATTTATCGAGTATACTATGTTTGGACTAGGAATGGGAGAACTAACAATTATCTTAGTAATTGTTATTATCGTGTTTGGTGCTAGCCGACTTCCAATGATTGGAAAAGGAATTGGAAAAGGAATTACAAATTTTAAAAGTGAAATGGATACTCTTGAGAAAAAGAAAACTGATCAAGATTCTTTAGAAAAAAAGGAAGATACACAAAAAGCTTAAGTTAAAAAAGCCCTTTCAAAGGGCTTTTTTTTTATCTTCTTGAAGGCAACACTAGACGAACTTTAAATTTTTTGGTTGTTCTTCCTCGATGTGATTTTACTGAAACCACATCTCCTGCTTTGTGGTTCTCAAGAATAGTTAGTAAATCATCATTATTCCGCACTTTCTTTCCTGCAACTTCAATAATAATATCTCCAAAAATTGCATTTCCACTCCAATCAAGCGTAATGCCCTTCATCCCTGCACGAAACGCTGGGTAACCAATTTGAGCTTCCTTAATAATTACACCTCGAATCCCATATCTTTTAGCCAAGCTATCTGAAGCAACTGAAATTCCTAAAATAGGCCTTATTAATCGACCAAATTTTCTTAACTGAGGAATAATTTTTTTCACAGTATTGACTGGAATCGCAAAACCAATTCCTGCACTACTTCCAGTTGAACTATAAATTGCAGTATTAACACCAATTAGTAGACCATCTGTATTCAGTAATGGACCACCTGAATTTCCTGGATTAATTGCGGCATCTGTTTGAATCACACCATGAATTTTTCTTCCTGTAACGGCTTTAATCTCACGCCCTAAAGCACTTACAACTCCAACCGTTAATGTTTGGTCCAACCCAAATGGATTTCCAATCGCAAGAACTTTATTTCCTACTTGAAGCTTATTTGAATTTCCTAATTTCACAGGAAACAATTTATTTTTTGGAGCCTTAATTCGCAATAAAGCTAAATCTTTATCTGGAGCAACACCTACAAGGACTGCATTCCAACTAGTATTATCACTTAATCGAATGGTAACTCGACTAGCTCCACGAATTACATGAAAATTTGTAACAATTAATCCAGATTTACTCCAAACAAAACCAGTTCCCGTTCCTTTTGGAATTTCTGTTGTATCAAGTGTAAATGAATTTCTTCGTACTTGTTTATTCGTTACAAATACAACAGAACGACTTGAATTTTTAAAAACTTTGATATTATTTCTTTCATCAGGAGTAAGTGCTACTGCCTGAATACTAAAGCAACTCATTAAAAAACTAATTAGTAACCATTTCTGGAACCACGTATTCATATAATTTTCCTCGTAATTCATTGATTTTAGACAAAAAAAAACCATCTGCAATATTACAGATGGTTACAATTTTTAGCGTCCTGCCATCATTGCAAGAATGGGAGAACCTGAAAGATCAGCTAATTTCCCCATTTGAGCTTGCCATGTTTGGTAGTCAGTAAAATACTGATTAAGATAATGACCAACCGTTAACTCAGGAATATACATTTGTAATACGCCATAATCCTGAATTTCAGGATTATACTCTCCTTGAGTATAATCACCTCGAATCGTTTCTTCAAAGCCATCTTTCACTCTTAAATTTTCAAAATAATCTTCTCGTAAGGTTTCACGAGAAACATACTCATTTTCATGAAGAACAAATCGTCGGTTTTCAGGATCAAAGTGAGTGATCATTAAAGGCTTGTGCTTTGTTTCTACATAAATTGGATCAGGAAATTTAACCCATGCTTCTTCATTCTTTCTCATTACTCACACTCACAAAAAATTGTTTAAAAAGAAAACTCTAATTATTCATCTCTGAGATTGAACTCTAATTTCCAACTTTGATCGCCTTCAATGGCATCGCACCATAATTCAAATGAGCCGACCTCGGTTAGAACCCCCCTCAACTGTACAGGGATGACATTATAATCCGAAGATTCTCTTTCTTGAGAAGGTAAATGAATCTCAAGAGGAGAAAGTTCTTCTAATACTTCCTCTGCATTTTCAACAATCTCGCCTAATTGGTCTTGTATCCTATCTCGACTCATAAAAAAACGAAAATCTACAGTTTCTCCTGTTACCAAACCAAATTCAGCTTCTGGAATTGATAAGCTATTTCCTTCCTCCATTCCAGCAGGGGCAACGCATAAGGCATTAAAAATAGGAGGCATTCCAGGAATTGCAGGCATTGCCGACTCAACCCCTATATAATAAGGGAAGAGAGTAGAACTTTTAATCCGAACTCCATTTCCTCGGCGCACACTACCATAATACGATGCTCCAAGTGAAACAGAAAGATCAGGATCAACAAGATCTAATATTTTTGCTTCCTTTCCACCATCTTTTTCAAGCCATCGATTCACAGTTTGAACAACTTGTTTTTGGAAATGATCAGACTTAGTTACACCACCATTAAACAGAATCACAGTTGGATGAACAAATTGTTTTCCTTCTACTTCTTGAGCAAGTGTTGATTCAGCATCAATATATTTTTTTCCTTCAGAAAGAAACTTTGCCAAATATTTTAAAATGGAAGAATCTGTTGCATAATTTAATCCTTTTGTTCGTAAACCCATTCGTCTCGCAACATGAGGACGATCCTCAACCTCACAATCACCAAAGAATCCTTGCAATAAAGTTTCTTCCACTTCTTGACGAGTCAATTCACTAGATAAAGTTTTTCCTAATAAACGACTTCCCCGACTTGGAATCACAATAGAAACTTTCTCTAAATCTTCATTAGAAAGAAGTTGTTCTTTTGCTCGACGACAATTGTGAGCTAAACCTAAAAATTGCCATTGCTCAATTTTTTTACCTGTTTGTTCAATCTTCAACTGAACAACCCGAGCAAGAGCCAAATCCATATTATCACCACCAAGCAAGATATGCTCTCCAACAGCAATTCTTGATAGTGCAAGGTTTCCATCTTCTTCTGAAACTGAAATTAAACTAAAATCAGTTGTTCCTCCTCCAATATCACAAACAAGAACTACATCTCCTGGAGAAACTACATCCCGCCAATTTTTTTGACTTTCCGCAATCCATGAGTAAAAAGCTGCAATTGGTTCTTCAAGAAGAGTAATATTTTGAAGTCCTGCTTGTTTTGCTGCCTCAAGAGTTAAATCACGAGCAACTACATCAAACGAAGCTGGAACCGTAAGAATTACATCTTGATCCTCAATTGAATCTTCTGGATGTTCCACATTCCAAGCTTTACAAAGATGCTGAAGATATTTTGCTGATGCTTCTACAGGAGAAATTTTTTCAACATCTTCAGAAGCCATCAAAGGTAATACTTTGTGATTTTGTCCATCTGGAGCACACAACCAAGATTTTGCAGAACCAACCATTCTAAGCGGAGTTTTCTCACCTAAATTTCTGGCATACGTTCCAATGGTATATTGATTATTTGACCAAGCAAAATCAGAACTTCCTTGATTTCCTTCATACCCTGAATTCTGAAAAAGAAAAGATGGTAATGTTGATTGAGTATCAACCATATTTTGTCCAACAAACTGTTGGATCTGAAATGTATTTGCTTTCTCTTCTTCTTTTGTATGATCTAAATAAGCTAAAGCTGTATTTGTTGTTCCTAAATCAATTCCAATACTAAACTTTGAATTTTCGCTCATAGTTATACCTCGACCTCAGCAGGTGCAATAATTTTTAATTCTTCATCATCAGTTCTTTGAGGAAGAGTAACCTCTACAACCTTCCAACCATGATGCAATAATTCACCTTGAAATGGAGGTTTTCCTTGAATATTTCCAGTTAATTGAATTTCTTTTGTATCAAAGCCAACATCAATTTTTACTTGTTCTCCTTCTTCTTCTGAACGAATTGACTCAATTGAAAAATAATTTTTTAACACACTTGAGCAACCATCATGAATAACTCTAGCGGCTTCTCCAACTTCTTCATTTGAGAATCCAACAATATCTTGTTTTAGAAAATCAACCAATTGTCCATTTTTTTGAAGAAGCGATAATAGATAAACACCATCAACTTTAGGTTCTTTATTTTCTACTACTTCAATTTTTTGAGGGATTTCTTTCTCTTCAGGCTTTTCTA
>JBNMNM010000015.1:0-22479 GCA_051275585.1 bacterium
TGAGTATGGATAATGACCATTCAAAAAGATATAAAACTACTAATTGTTGAAGACAATCATAACATCTTAAAACTTCTTACCAACATTTTTGAAAATATTGGATTTACAAACCTCGTCACAGCAGATGATGGTGCGGTTGCTTGGCAGTTAGTTCAAGAAGGTGGTATTGAGTTAGTTTTAACTGATTGGTCTATGCCTAAAATGAATGGAATGGAGCTTCTCAAAAAAATTCGAACAAGTTCTGACAACATTAAAAATATTCCTGTTTTAATGATCACAGCATCTGACAAAAAAGAGAATATCTTAGATGCTGCAAGATTACGAGTTGATGGCTATATTGTAAAACCTTTTAGTGTTAAAACAATTATTTCCAAAATTAATGATATTTTTTCATAATCATTTCTAAAATTTATGAGTTCTCAAGAGATATGGACCCCCATTAAGCTTGTTCAATGGGCTGAAAGTTATTTTAAGAAAAACAAACTTCCTCATCCACATCGTTATGAAGCAGAACTTCTTATTTCTCATGCACTACAAATCACTCGCATGGAAATTTATTTGGAATATGATCGACCTTGCACTCCTTCAGAACTTCAAACTGTTCGAGGATTAATTCAACGACGAATTGCTAGAGAACCTGTTGCCTATATTTTAGGAACTTGGGAGTTTTGGTCATTAACTCTTGAAATTGATCAAGGTGTTTTAATTCCTCGAAAAGATACAGAAGTATTAATTGAATCTGCTTTAAAGATCATTCCTGAAAATAGAGACTCTCAGTTTCATATTTTAGAACTTGGTACTGGTAGTGGAGCCATTCCATTAGCAATTGCACAAGAAAGAAAAAATTTGAGCATTGTAACTGTTGAAAAAAATACAATCCCTCTAAATTGTGCACGAAAAAACATACAAAAATACGAATCAGAAATACAAAAACAAAATAATCAAATTTCTTTGGTTCAAGGAAACTTATTCAACTCTATCCATAGTATAGAGTTTTTTGATCTTATTATTAGTAACCCTCCCTATATTCCAAGTCACGATATCCCTACATTGCAGTCTGAAGTTACAGAATGGGAACCCGCAGAAGCTCTTGATGGTGGTGATGATGGCTTAGTTTTTTATCGATATTTAGAAAAAGCAGGAACATTTATTCTCAAGCCTCAAGGGCACTTGCTTGTTGAACATGGAATTCATCAAGAAGAAGAAATTCAAGAGATTTTTCTTGCACAAGAAAATTATCAGTTTACTGAAAAGAACAAAGATCTATCTCAAATCAGTCGGACTCTAACCTTCCAAAAATGTTAATTGCGAATGTTAAGCATACCATTTAAAACCTATCTTTCCACTCTAGTAAATCAGTTTGAAAATTACCTAACAGAGACAATTCCACAATTACCTTCTTATACAAAAGTACTTCAAGAAGGTATGGAGTATGCTCTTTTATCGGGTGGAAAAAGACTACGTCCAATTTTGTTATTAACAACAATGGACATCATGAATCATGATGCTTCTCATGGATATCCATTTGCAAAGGCAATGGAGTATATTCATTGTTATTCTCTTGTACATGATGATTTGCCATGTATGGATGATGATGATTTGCGTCGTGGAATGCCAACAACTCATATCAAGTTTGGAGAAGATATGGCTGTTTTGGTTGGAGATGCCTTATTAACACATGCTTTCCAAAGTATTAGCGACTCTAAATTATTAGATCAATTTTCTGCTGAAACTATTTTGAAAGCCAACTTTGCTCTTGCAAGTGGAAGTGGTATTTATGGAATGGTTGCAGGTCAATGTGCAGATATTAAAGCTGACCATAGTCAAACAGATTCAGAAATGCTCAGTTTTATTCATCATCATAAAACTGGATCCTTAATTTCTACAGCAATTGAATTAGGTGGAATTTTATCTAATGCGACAAATGAAGAACTTCTGGCATTAAAAGAATTTGGAGATAATATTGGTAAAAGTTTTCAAATTCGAGATGATATTCTTGATGAGATTGGTAACGAAGAACAGCTTGGAAAACCTGTAGGTAGTGATCAGAAAAATGAGAAACTCACTTATCCTGCAATTTACGGTTTAGAGAAGTCAAAATTACTAGCTCAAGAGCATTATGATAAATCAATGGAAGGACTTAAAAAACTTCCTTATCAAACTGATCGCCTCAAAGAACTAGCTGATTATATAGTCAAAAGAAATCACTGATTTCTTTTTTTATAGCGATATACTTTAAAACCTTCTGGCGGAGTAAGTTCTTTTACTCCTTCTAATTTTCCAGGAATAAACTCAGTAATTCCTAAAACAATTGCACTTTTCCTTTTTGTTTCTGAAATCTGTATTACTTTTGGAAACCATAAATTCAAATGCTGATGCCATTTTTTAAATTTAACTTTAATTTTTTGTAACTTTGATTCTTTATTTACAATATAAGGTTTCCCATTTTTAAAACGAAAATTTAATTTCTTTTGATTACTTTTAAAATTCCTGCCCCATAAAATGGATTGAAAATCTGAAATTTTCAGATCCATACTTAAAACTTGAATTCTATTTTGAACTGTATTTTTTAACTCATAAAATGTTTTTTCAAAACGATTCACAACCTGAATCACTTTTTTATTCATAAATACATCAAGTACAGTTCCTCCAAATGGATCGTAAACTGACAACCCCATTTGATTTTGATGAGTCAGATAAATGGAACATGATCCACTTTGTTTTTTCTTTTCTCGTTTAAATAAAATCCTACACTTTCCAAAAAAATCTAAATCAATAGATTGAATCGTATACTCTCCTAAGGAGCTTGGAAGTGTTTGTACTGGAGTTGGTTTCAATTGTGTTGTAAAACAGCCCGTAATAAAAAAAGTACAAAGAAAAAAGAAAATATATTTAAATTTTACCATAAAGTAATTGGTACATTTCATAAGATTTCATTACCTTTTTAATATATCTACGAGTTTCAGGAAATGTGACCTCTTCAATAAACCGGTCTTTTTTATACTTTCCATATTTTCGAACCCAACGTTTTAAATTTGTAGGACCACCATTATAAGCTGCAAGAGTGTAATACATATTTGAATCAAAACGTTTTAGTAAATATTTTAGATAGAAAGTACCAAGCATAATATTTACTTGAGGAACAGTTAATTGCCACCGTTGATATTTCTTTTTATAACGTCTCGCTACATATTTTGCAGTTCCAGGAAGAATTTGCATTAAACCAATTGCATTTGCCCATGACTTAACTTTAGGTTGAAAATGAGACTCTTCTCGAATTACAGCAAGAATCAAAAAGGGATCAATTTGGGCTTCATTTGCATATCTTTTAACTAAATCAAAATATGCAAGAGGATACATATATTTATAATTTGTTACTTGCTGGTAATGTGCACGGCGATAATCAATAGGATAATAATTTACAATTACTCTTTGAATAAAATAATACCGTTCATAATGAAGTAATATTTCTGATAAATAAGAAAGATTAAATTGTTTACTATTTTGTTTTAAAGCTTGTTCTAAAAAATGATCAACTAATTCTTTATCCTCTACTTGATAAAGTAAGTAGAAAAAATCACTCCAATTTCCTTTTAACTTTAAAGATACTTGACTAAAAGGTGTGCGGAAAAATTTTCGAACTTTCCTATAACGTCCTGATAATTTTCTTGCTTCCAAACCATAATAATGGTTCATAAATTTTGGAAAACAAGGATTATTCTTTGTTTTTTTGAGTTGATTTGCTGAGTACCAACGATATTTTAATCCCCAATAACAAAATTGAGCTTCAATAACTGTATTATAAAAAGAGTGCTTTTGAGATTTGAAAAAAACTTTTTTTGCAAATGAAAAATTTTTAACTTGAATTGCACTCCAAAATTGTGCCCAAAGCAATTTATCACGATTTGATCGTGATAATTCTTTTTTGCGAACTTTTCGTAACCAAAATAAACTATTTGAATACTTTTTTCGTAAATAAAAATGATTTGCAAAAAGAAAATGGAACCTATTTCTTGTCTTAGAAAATTTTTGATATTGATTTAAAATTGCTTTTGCTTTTGAATACCTTTTTTTCAAAAGATACAAACGGAATAGATAATCTTTACGCTGATTTGAGCTAAGAATTAAACCTTTATGAAGCTTCTTTTTCTCTAATAATCTAATTATTCTTGTATATTTTCTCCAACGTAGGAGATTATCAAAATAAACTTTACTTACTTTGCGGCGAATCGGCAAAGCAGGGTTTGCTTTGATGTAACTTAATGTTGTAGTATTTACATACGAATTATTTCGATGTCGTATTTGAGCACGTAAATGAATAAGCATTTCATAAGTTGAAGCACTCTTGTTCATTTTTTTAAAAAATAATGCAGTTTTTTTAGGTAAGATTTTTGGGAATTGATAAAAGTCTTGTTTGAGCCAAAGCTGCTTAATAAGTTGTAATGATTTTTTAGGATTATCTTTTTTTAAATGAGCAAAGTATCCTTTAACAAAGTGAGGATTTGATTTGTTTTGTGGATAACGAATAAAGAGCCAACGAAAAAATTGTTTTAATTTTTTTTGGTCTTTTTTCCAATTAACATGTTTTCCAAGCAATTGAAAAATGAGACGAGTGTAATTGCTTGCAAGCCTTTTTTGCAAAAGAAGTTGAATTTTAGCTAATGCTAATGGTTGTTTTTCTGCAAGGAAAAGGTATTTGACCTTTTGATATTCTAAATAAAATTTTGCTGGATCTGAATTATTAGGTTTTGTTTTTAATAATAAGTGTGCTGCACGTTTTGTAGCTCCTTTATAATTTAGAGCATGAGCATAAATTATTCGGTCTAATGCAGATAATCTAGTGAATTTTAGTTGTGAATAGGTTGCAATAATTTTCGTAAATTTTTGATTTTGATAATTTTGAACAATCTTTGCTGAAACTAAGAAAGGCAGTTTTTTTCCATATAACAGTGAACTTCCAAATAACAAAAATAATAGAACTGGAAAAAATACCTTCATACCAAAAAATTATGACAGAAAAATTATCTTTCAAATATGGAGATTTGAATTATCAAAAAGTTGCAGAAGGAAAAAGTCCTTTTGCAAAACGTGATATATCTCCTAAGAAACAAGACTCTTCAAATGAAAAAGCAAAAATATTAACCACCAAAGAAAACTTTTATGATTGGGTTTTTGCTAACCAAGCTAGTATTTATACAAAAAGATCACAATATTCTTCCAATAAGACAAAGTCATTTTCTCAAAAGAAAAACTTTCTTACTCTCAATAAATTAATTCCAAATCCACGAGAACAAGATATTTCAATTCGACATTTTATCCATGAACTTTTGGAACGATGGGAAGAGAATCCTGAAGAATTATTTATTGATGCTGACAGGTTACGATCAGATTGTAAATTAGTAGGTTATGAAATCCCTAAATATGATTCTTTTAAAAATTTAACAACATGGGACGAATTAATTAACTTAATTAACTCAATTAAAGATGGGAATTTTGAAGGGAAATTTGAACTACTTACGGCCGCAATTACTCAATATGCAGACTTATGTCGAGCTGGAGCTTCTTCTGACTAAAGTCAGAAGATAACCAGAACTCGATCATAAAATCTTATTTTTCATCAGAAGAAAGCTCTTCTTTTACTTCAGTAAGAGTAGCATCTTTTGAATCATCTGCTTCAACAGCATCTTCATCAATTAAGCTAAGATCTACCATCTGGATTAATGCCATTTTAGCATTATCACCTAAACGGCTATGAAGTCTAAAGATTCGAGTATATCCACCACTTCGATTTTCATAAAGTGGGCCATATTCATCAAATAGCTTTTGAAAGGCTTCTTTTGATTTAACAAACTTTAGGGCTTGTCTTTTAGCATGAAGATCACCTTTTTTTGCTAAGGTAATCATTTTATCGAAATCTTTCCGCATTTCTTTTGCACGAACCAAAGTAGTTTTGATTTGTCCATGCTCAAGCAAAGCAGTTACAAGATTTCTCATCATTGCTCTACGGTGGCTAGTAGTAACTCCTAGTCTTTTCCCAGCCTTTAAGTGTCGCATTATTACTACCAAGTCTGATCAATGATCTGAATAACAGATCATTCTAATTATTAAAGCAAATTAAAAGAATTAGTATGATGTATTATCAGCATTCTTTCGCTTACCTGGATCAAAACTTTCTAGTTTCATCCCTAGAGTAAGTCCCATAGAGGCAAGAATTGCTTTTATTTCTTGAAGAGATTTTCGCCCAAAGTTTTTTGTTTTGAGCATTTCTGCTTCAGTCTTTTGAACAAGTTCTCCAATCGTCTCAATCTTAGCATTTTGCAAACAGTTAATTGATCGAACTGAAAGTTCTAACTCGTTTACGCTACGATAGAGATTTGGATTCTCATACGGTTTTTCTTCTTCCTCTTCTTCCTCAATCGGCTGAATCGCTTCTTCATCAAAGTTGATAAAGGCACTATAATATTCTTTTAAAATTTTCGCCGAGTAAGACAGAGCTTCATCAGGTGTCAAAGAACCACTTGTCCATACTTCAAATACAAGTTTATCAAAGTCCGTTCTTTGTCCTACACGAGTTTGCTGAACTTCATACTTAACTTGCTTAATTGGAGAATGATTTGAATCTAAAAATATTGTTCCAATTGGTAAGTCTTCGTCATGATTATCTTCAGCAGAAACAAATCCTCGGTTCATTCGAACATAAAGACTCATTTCTAACTCTGCACCTTCATCAAGATGACAAATCACTTGGTCAGGATTCGTCACTTCAACTTTACCAAAACCAGAAATATCAGCCGCAGTAACAGTTTTAGGGCCAGCTTGAATTAGCTCTAAAGTTACATCACCTTGAACATTCTGACGAAGTTGAAGCTCTTTGAGGTTAAGAATAATCTGTAAAACATCCTCTCGAATTCCTTTAATGCTTTCAAATTCATGAGAAACTCCTTCAATTTTTACTGCATATACAGCAGTAGCTTGAAGAGAGGAAAGTAGTACTCTACGAAGAGAGTGCCCAATCGTTACGCCAAAACCTTTATATAAAGGTTCGAGAATAAACTTCCCATATTTGTCATTAAAAGATTCTCGATCAAAGTCCAGAGTCTTTGGAATATCCATCTCCTCCCATTGATCTCTGAACAAGAACTCGTTGTTTTCGATGTTTTCCATAAAACTCTATCGGGAATAAAGCTCAACAATAAGCTGTTCTTGAATTGGCATACGAATATCTTCACGAGTAGGTAAAGTCACAACACGACCACTAAATTTAGCAGGATCAACATCTATCCATGCTGGGATCGCTCCTTTCCGTTGAGCAGTCTCTAGAGACTCTTTAATCAAAGAAATGCCTAAGCTTTTCTCACGAACAGAAATTACATCTTCAACTTTAATTGTAGTAGAAGGAATATTATTCTTTTTACCATTAATTAAAATATGAGAGTGCTTTACAAGTTGTCGTGCTTCATTTCGAGAACGAGCTAAACCCATCCGATAAACAGTATTATCTAGTCTACGTTCAAGAAGAATTAATAGATTTGCACCTGTTTTTCCTTTTTGAGCATCTGCTTTCTTGTAAGTTAATCGAAATTGCTTTTCAAGAAGCCCGTAAACTCGTTTAACTTTCTGTTTTTCTCTTAACTGAATTCCGAATTCCGAAGGTTTATTTCGTCTTCGACCTGGACCATGCTGACCAGGAACATATGCTTTCTTTTCAATCGCACATTTATCAGTATAACAACGCTCGCCTTTTAAAAACAGCTTCAGCCCTTCTCGTCGACAAAGTCGACATACAGATCCTATATATCTAGCCACTGAATTTTCTCCTAATACCGTTAAGGGAGGTTAAATTCTTCTTCGTTTAGGTGGTCTACAACCATTATGTGGTACAGGTGTATTATCACAAATACTATTAACTTTTATTCCTGATGATGCAATCGCACGAAGTGCAGACTCACGCCCACTACCAGGTCCTTTCACATGAACATCTACTTGTCTTACACCATGTTCCATTGCTTTACGAATTGCATCCTCTCCTACAAGTCTAGCTGCATAAGGAGTACTTTTTCGTGAGCCTTTGAAACCATGGACTCCTGTACTAGACCACGCAATCACATTCCCTTCGAGATCACTAACACTAACAATAGTGTTATTGAAAGTCGCACCGATGTGAACGATTGCATTAGGTACGTTCTTTTTTTCTTTTTTCTTAACGCCCTTTTTTTTAGCCGCTTTTGCCATGAACCTATCCTAATATAGAATCATCAATTATTTTTTCTTTTTACCGACAGCCAACTTACGTGGCCCTTTTCTTGTGCGAGCATTCGTTTTGGTTCTTTGTCCTCGAACAGGTAAACCTCTTCGGTGTCGAATACCTCTGAAGTTTCCTAAATCTTTAAGACGCTTAATATTAATATTAACTTCACGTCTCAAGTCACCTTCTACAGAAAGTGATTTAATGATTTCACGAATTTTTCCAAGCTCATCTTCACTTAGATCTTTTATCCGAGTATTTTTATCTACTCCAGCTTCATCTAAAATCTGATTTGAGCTACTTTTGCCTATTCCGAAAATATAGGTAAGACCTATTTCTACTCGCTTATTTTCCGGAAGATCAATACCAGCTATTCGAGCCAACTTAGCCTCCCTTATCCTTGACGCTGTTTGTGTTTAGGATTTTTACAAATTACTCGCAAAACCCCTTTACGACGAACAATTTTGCAGTCACTACAAATTGCTTTTATTGATGCTCGTACTTTCATATTCTTTCAACTAAAAGAGTTACTTGTTACGATAGATAATTCTGCCACGAGATAAATCATAAGGAGAAATTTCTACAGTAACTTTGTCGCCTGGAAGAATTCGAATGTAATGCATTCTCATTTTTCCAGAAATATGAGCTAAAATGATATGACCATTTTCGAGTTCAACTCTGAACATTGCGTTGGGAAGAGATTCAACAACCTTTCCCTGCATTTCGATATTGTCACCTTTAGGCAAATCAACCTCTTTTTTTTATTGATTTATTTGTGGCAGTAACTAAAAGCTCACCTACTTAACAAGGACTCGCAGAAACAACAAGAGAAAAAACAAATCTAAGCATTAAGAGCACTTAAAATTGATTGAGTAATATCACTCATTTCCCCTTGAGCCTGAATTTCTTTAAGAATTCCTTTTTTAGTATAATAATCAACTAATGGTGCAGTTTGCTTAGTAAATATTTCAAGACGAGCTACAATTTTATTGTCGTAGTCATCACTACGATGAATTAAATCAGCACCATCAAGATCACATTTACTATCAACTTGAGGCTTCTTAAATTCAAGATGATATTCATTGCCACATTGTCCGCAAACACGCCGTCCAGTTAATCGTTGAACTAATATTTTATGGTCAATGTTTAGATAAATTACTGCATTCAGTGATTTATCAGTTTCTTCGAAAAACTGATTGAGTGCCTCTGCTTGCTCAAATGTCCGAGGAAAACCATCAAGGATAAAACCCTTCCTACAATCTTCTTCTTCAATACGATGACGAATCAAATTGATGATGAGCAGATCTGGAACAAGACTTCCAGAATCCATATATCCTTTTGCTTCTAGGCCTACAGCACTTTCAGCTTTTACTGCTCTTCGTAAAAGATCACCTGTTGAAATTTGAGGAATACTCAATTTTTCAACAATGAACTTTGACTGAGTTCCCTTTCCTGAACCAGGAGCTCCAAGGAAAATTAAACGCACTTTTAATCCTCGCTACAAATGTACCTAATGTTGCTACCTAATATTTTTTTCTTTTTCTTTTTCTCATGAAGCCATCATAACTTTGATTCAATAAGAAGGTCTCCATTTGTGTCGTTGTGTCTAATGCAACTCCAACAACAATCAAAAGAGCCGTCCCCCCAAAGCTAAATGGGACTTTCATAAAATTATAAAGAATACTAGGTAATATACAAATTATGGACAAATAAATCGCACCACCAAATGTTAATCGACTAAGAACAAGATTAACATAATCAGCAGTTCTTTTCCCTGGACGAATCCCTGGAATATAACCGCCATACCGCTTCATATCATCTGCAATCTTAACTGGATTAAACTGAATCGCAGTATAGAAAAAACAGAAAAAGAAAATCATTAAAACAAAAACGATATTATAAAGAAGTGCTCCAGGCGAAAGCTGTGATCCGATACTTTTGACCCAAGGAACATTTATAAATCCTGTAATTGTTGCAGGAAACGCAAGAAGAGATGAAGCGAAAATCGGAGGAATTACCCCTGAAGCATTAATCTTAAGAGGTAAATGTGAGGATTGCCCCCCATATACTCGATTTCCTTGAGTTCTCCTTGCATACTGAACAGGAATTTTTCGATTTGCAGTTTCAATAAAAATCACTGCGGCAATTACTAACAACATTACAGCTAAAATAACAACCAATTTGAGAATATCAAATTGTCCTGTTTTAATGAGTTGTAAAGTATTAATAGTTGCACTTGGAATATCTGTAATAATTCCAGCAAAGATAATCAAAGAAATTCCGTTACCAATTCCTCTCTCACTAATTTGTTCACCAACCCACATAATAAATGCAGTTCCTGCGGTAAACGTAATCACAGTAAGAATTTGGAATCCCCAGCTAGGCATCCCAGCTAAGACAATCGAAGCCCCCGTTTTTGGGGAGTTCATATTCAAGATACCAACTGACATCCCGAAAGATTGGATAACTGCAATAACTATGGTTCCATACCGAGTATATTGAGTAATCTTTTTTCTACCAGCATCACCTTCTTTTTGAAGTCTTTCGAAATAAGGAAAGACTGCGGTAAGAAGTTGAACAATAATAGAAGAACTGATGTAAGGCATAATCCCTAGAGCAAAAACACTAAGCCTTGATAAGGCTCCTCCAGAAAACATATTAAAGAAGGCTAATACTGAACCTTCTTGAGTTTGTTGCTGAAAGAACTCCGCAAGAGCATTACTATTCACTCCAGGAGTTGGGATATGAGCACCAATTCGAAAAACGATCAGCATACCTAATGTAAATAGGACACGATTTCGAAGTTCTTCGAGTTTAAAGATGTTCTTAAAAGTCTCAAGCATCCAACTATCCGTTAATTAATTGAGCCTCACCACCAGCAGCTTGAATTTTTTCAAGTGCTGATTTACTGAAGTAATCGGCCTGAATTTTAATTGCTTTACTGATTTCACCTTTTCCCAGTACACGGATAGGTAAAGAGGCTTTACGAATAATTCCTGCTTTCACAAGAATCTCTTTTGTAATCAGTTCATCAGTATTTACTTTCTTAGATCGTTCAATTTCACAAAGATTTACAGTTGAATATTCTTTTTTGAATATATTTGTAAATCCTCGCTTTGGAAGTCGTCGGTGAAGTGGCATTTGTCCACCTTCAAAACCAACAATAGTTCCATTACCAGAACGAGCATTTTGACCTTTATGTCCTTTTCCACTAGTCTTACCGAAAGTAGAACCGGGTCCTCTTCCAATACGTTTTCGGTTAAACGTAGATCCATCAGGTTTTTGAAGATTTTCTAGCATCTTAGCACCAACTCTAAATTATCACGATCAAGATTGTTTCTTAAACTTGGGTTGCTTCAACTAAGTGTCTTACTTTGTTGATCATCCCACGAACGCAAGGAGTGTCTTCAAGAACTCGCTCACTATTCAGTTTCTTAAGTCCCAACCCAGTTATAGTCGCTCTTTGATCTTGAGGTCGTCCGATTGGGCTTTTTAGAAGCTTCACTTTAACTTGTGCCATATTACCTTTAGAATTCAATCAAGCAAATTTCTTCGGTATCTTTACCACGTCGAGCGGCGATCTCATCAAAAGATTTAAGATCGTTTAAACCAGCAATTGTTGCTTTAACAAGATTTGCTGAATTCGTAGAGCCAAGCGCTTTAACATTAATATCAGTAATACCAACAGCTTCAACAACGGAACGAACAGCACCAGCAGCAATGATACCACTCCCTTGAGGAGCTGGTTTCATTAAAACACGGCCAGAACCAAAATGTCCAAGAACCTGATGTGGTATTGTATTTTTGTAAAGCGGGTAAAAGCTCATTTCTTTTTTAGCTTGCTCTGAACCTTTACGAACGGCTTCAACAACTTCTTTTGCCTTGCCAAGCCCAACGCCAACACGGCCTTTTCCATCACCAACAATGACAAGAGCGCTAAAACTAAATCGACGCCCTCCTTTTACTACTTTCGAAACTCGTTTTACTTCAACGACTTTCTCAATTAGTTCTTTTTTATCTACTGCTTTATCAGCCAAGGCTAACCTCGCCATTTGTATGTGGTTAACGTTTGAGTTGACAAAAATTAGAACTGAAGACCGACTTCTCTTACTCCATCAGCAAGCTCTTTTAATCGACCATGATATAAATAACCATTACGATCAAAAACAGCCTGATTTAGACCTTTTTCTTTCAGTCGTTCACCTAAAATTCGTCCGACAATTCGAGCAGCACCTTTATTTCCAGTGCTACCTTCAATTTGTACTTTTGCATCTTTATCAAGAGTAGAGCAATTTGCAAGAGTTGCTCCTGTCTCATCATCAATCGCTTGAATGTAGATATGTTTACTACTACGAAAGACAGAAAGACGAGGGCGTTCAGAAGTTCCAAAAAGAGAACTTCGAATTCCTACTTTTTTTCTTGCTCTTGAAACTCTTCGTTTTTTTGAAGCTTCCATTTTATCTATTATCAAAAAATCGGTTTACTTACTTTTTACCAGCTTTTCCAGCTTTTCTAATAATAACTTCGTCTTCATATTTTACCCCTTTCCCTTTATAAGGTTCAGGTGGTCGAAAAGCACGAATTTCCGCTGCAGTTTGTCCAAGAGCTTGCTTATCACAACTTGATAAGGTAATCTTTGTATTTCCTTCCATTTGAGCTTTTACGTCTTTTCCAAGATCGTACTCAATTGGATGAGAATAACCAAGATTTAAAGTTAGTTTTTGACCACTAACTTTTGCACGATACCCAACTCCGATTAATTCAAGTTTTTTTTCAAAACCTTGAGAAACTCCAGTTACCATATTCTGAACTAAAGCTCGAGTTGTTCCGCCAAGTCTTTTTCCATCAGCTGTTTGGAAATCTGCAGTAATGTTTACTGAGTCATCTTTGACATCTAAGTCAATGCCAGCTGGAAGTTGAAATTCTAAGTTTCCTTTAGGACCAGAAACTTTCAACAAGCTGTTTTGGTAATCAACTTTGATTCCAGAACTCAGTTGAACAGGTAGCTTACCCCGCCTAGACATTTCAGTACTCCCTATCAGAATGGTTAGGTTAATATACTTTACAAAGAATTTCGCCACCCACTTTGTTTGAACGACAGAAACTGTCAGAAACAACACCATGTGAAGTGGAAATAATATAAATCCCTTGTCCATTAAGAACAGGTTTTAAAGCCTCGAATCCTTTATGGATACGTAAACCAGGCTTACTTTCCCGATCAATTTTCCGAATAACAGAGTCTCCTGTTCGATCATATTTAAGATCAACAGTAAGATCTGCACCTACTTCTTTCTTCTCAGTACGGAAACCTGAGATAAACCCTTCATCAAGAAGAACTTTTGCAATATTTTCTTTAATCTTCGAATGAGGAATGCATACATCTGAATGTTGACGCAAAATAGCGTTTCTGATTCTTGTAAGCATATCCGCAATTGGATCCGACATGGACATAATTGCTCTCCTTATTTCCTCTAAGCGTTTATTTAGTTCACTACCAGCTGGATTTTGTAACTCCAGGAAGAAGCCCAAAACCAGCTTTTTGTCTAAAGCAAATCCTACACACTCCAAATTTCCTGATATAACTTCGTGGGCGACCACAAAGATTACAACGATTATATTGGCGTACTTTAAATTTTGCAGGGCGCTTTGCCTTAGCAATTAACGATTTTTTTGCCATATTTCTTCCTAGTTCTTTCTGAAAGGCATACCAAGTGCTGTTAAAAGCGCTCGAGCTTCCTCATCTGTGTTTGCAGTTGTAACGACAGTAATGTTTAAACCTCGAATTTTATCAGTTTTATCGAAGTCTACTTCAGGAAAAATGATTTGCTCACTAATTCCTAACGTATAGTTACCACGTCCATCAAAAGATCTTCGAGAAACTCCTTTAAAATCACGAACACGAGGAAGTGCAACAGTAACAAGACGATCTAAGAACTCATACATTCTCTGTCGTCGAAGAGTCACCTTAACACCAATTGGCACTCCTTCACGAAGTTTAAAGCCCGCAATTGATTTTTTCGCTTTTGTAATTACAGGTTGTTGCCCAGCGATATTCTTGATATCTTTTACAATAAACTCTAAAGTTTTATGATTCTGTACAGCTTCCCCAGCACCAACATTAACAATAATCTTGGTAATCTTAGGAATTTGTTGTACATTTTCATACCCAAATTCTTTTTTCAATTTAGGAACTATTTCGTTTTTGTATTCTTCTAAAAGCCTTGACACTTTACTACCTCTTAATCAACAGGGGTTCCGGATTTTGCAAAAACTCGTGTTTTGGTTCCGTCCTCGTTAATCTGGATTTGAATTCGTTCACCACGACTACTTTCTTTATTAAAAAGAAGAACATTAGAATAATGAATTGAAGCTTCCATTTTCACAATTCCACCCTGTTGGTTATTCGGGTTTGGTTTTACATGTTTTGTGATAATGTTTGCTCCCTTAACAATGACTCGTTCTTTTTCACGGTCAATGTTAAGAATTTCACCAGTACTTCCTTTGTCCTTGCCGCAAATAACTTGAACTACATCACCTTTTTTCAGATGAAGTTTTATTTTGTTCTTTTTCATGTTCTATGCTTCAGACAAGAAGATTAAACAACCTCAGGAGCAAGAGAAACAATCTTCATAAAGTTTTTATTCCTCAGTTCCCTTGCGACAGGCCCAAAAATCCGTGTGCCAATCGGCTCATTTTTAGTATTAATAATCACAGCAGCGTTAGTATCAAACTTAATTGTACTTCCGTCGTTTCGTTGTACTTCCTTTGCAGTCCGAACAACTACGGCTCTAACAACAGTACCACTTTTGATTTTTCCATCTGGAGTCGCTTCTTTTACAGAAGCAACAATAACATCACCAATTCGAGCATATCGTCGTTTAGAACCGCCTAAAACTTTGATACACATAATCTTTTTGGCACCGGAATTGTCTGCGACTTCCAACCTGCTTTGAGTTTGGATCATTTTAAATTGCTCCTATGAACAAGTATTATCAAGCTTCTTCAATTAAACCGTTCTTTTAACGATTTCAAGAAGTCTCCATTTTTTATCCTTGCTAATAGGCTTACACTCAATAACTCGAATGAAATCCCCTTCATTGCAAGCATTTTCTTCATCATGAAACTTATATTTCTTTGTAAGTCTCACTGTTCGTTTGTACAATGGATGCTGGACCGTTCTTTCAACAAGAATAACACCAGTTTTTTCCATTTTTGTACTAACAACTATTCCTTGACGAATTTTCTTTTGGTTTCTAGCCATTTTACGTTCCTAATTGTTTCCGAAGTTTAATTATTTCTAAGTTTTTGACCTAGAAGTGTTTTCGCTCTAGCAACATCTCTTCGTGCTTCTTTTAAAGCAGAAGTGTCAGTCAATTGACCAACAGCATTATTACAACGAAGCCGAAAACAATTATCACTTAAGCTAGAAATTTTTGCTTTTAAATCGTCTACAGAGAGCTCTCGCAATTCATTTGCTTTCACGCTAAGTCCTCTCGAGATACTATAGTAGTTTTAACTGGCAATTTATACTGTGCAAGTTTCAAAGCTTCTTTAGCAAGCTCTGGGTCAACCCCATCAATTTCGAATAGAATTCGGCCAGGTTTGATTACAGCAGCCCAATGGTCTACAGAACCTTTTCCTTTCCCCATTCGAGTTTCAGCAGGTCGCATAGTAATTGGTTTATCAGGAAAAATACGAATCCAAAGCTTACCACCCCGTTTCACTTTTCTAGTGATTGCTCTTCGAGAAGCTTCAATTTGCCGTGAAGTGATAAACCCACAAGATGTAGCCTGAATTGCGATTGAACCGAAACTAATTCGATTTCCACGACTAGCTTCGCCAGTCATTCGCCCTTTCATCATCTTGCGATATTTAGTTCTTGATGGCATTAACATGGCTATCTATCCCTCTTCATTTTTCGTCGTCGACTTTGTCCGCCGCTTGCTTGTTGGTTTTCTTTGTAGACCCAAACTTTAACTCCAATAATACCATAAGTAGTTAAAGATTCTGCCGTAGCATAATCAATATCTGCCTTTAAAGTATGTAGAGGTACTCGTCCTTCACGAATCCACTCTGTACGAGCCATTTCAGCACCGTTTAATCGACCAGAAACCATAATTTTGGCACCAGTTACATTAAAACGGGTAAGATTTTGCATCGTTTTTTTAATTACTCTTCGATATGCAACACGACGTTCCAATTGAAGAGCAACATTATTAGCAACAAGCTGAGCATTTGTTTCAGGCCGCTTCACTTCTTTGATGTTAACAACAAGATCCTTGTTATTAACTAAACGAGCAAGAGATTGCTTAACTTTCTCAGCCTCTTCCCCTTTTCTACCAATAATGATTCCTGGACGAGCGGCAAAAATTACAACTTTAAGGCTTTTTGCAGCCTTAGCAACTTCTACACGAGCGATACCAGCATGCTTCAAATTCTTTTGAACATATTCCTTAATCCGCAGATCTTGAAGCAGATCATCTTTGTAAGATTTTTCGGAATACCAGTTTGATGCCCAAGATTTTGTGATCCCAAGTCTCAAACCGATAGGATTTACTTTTTGGCCCAAACTGTTCTCCTTGTACTTATTGGTATTCGAAATTTGGGTGAATGAAACAATAATTGAAACGGTCTACCCTATTGTAATAAGAATGTGACTGCTATGCTTTCTAATAACAGCACCACGTCCCATTGCTCTTGGGCGCATTCGTTTCAAGGTTCTCCCTTGATCAACCCTAGCTTCCGTAATTACCAATTCGTCAGGATCAACAGCAGCATTTTTCTGAGTTGCATTCGCAATTGCAGATTTTAGTAAATCCCGAATAATCGGATTTGCTCTACGACGAGTATTCTCTAAAATGCCAAGAGCATTTACTACAGACATGCCACGAATTTGGTCAATGACCAATCTAGCTTTTCTAGGGGCTATTCGAACATGACTTAGAGATGCTTTTGCAATCGGCTCTTTCATTTTCTAAACCTTTAGAAATAATCTACTTTCTTTTTCCCCTGAGATCACCTTTAGAGACATGACCACGGTAAGTCCGAGTAGGAGAAAACTCCCCTAACTTGTGCCCGACCATGTTCTCTGTAACGTATACAGGGATAAACTTATTACCATTATGAACAGCGAGGTTTAGACCTACGAGCTCTGGCAAAATTACAGATCTTCGTGACCAAGTCTTAATAACCTTTTTATCCCCTGCTTCTTTTGCTTTTACGCATTTTTTAAAGAGGTGGTCATCGATAAAGGGTCCTTTCTTTAAAGATCTAGGCACAGACTTACTCCTTTCTTATTTACGCCGACTAACAATGAACTTATCAGTCCGTTTATTTTTTCTGGTTTTGGCACCTTTAGTTGGCTTACCCCATGGAGTTACAGGATGTCGTCCACCACTTGTTCGTCCTTCCCCACCACCGTGCGGATGATCAACAGGGTTCATAGCAACCCCACGAACAGTTGGTCGTACACCTTTCCATCGGCTTTTACCAGCCTTACCAATTTTTACTAAGGAGTGATCAGCATTCCCAACTTGTCCAATTGTAGCTAAACATTCAAGGCGAATTAAACGAATCTCACCAGAACGTAACTTCAACTGTGCATAGTTGTTTTCTTTTGACATTAAAGTCGCAGAACTGCCAGCACTTCGAGCAATCTGTCCACCTTTTCGAGGTTTAATCTCGATATTGTGAACGGTTGTACCTACTGGAATTTTGCTAAGAGGTAAAGCATTACCTACTTTAATTTCCGCATTTTCACCAGAGGCAATTGTATCGCCAACATTTACACCTTCAGGTGCAATAATATATCGTTTTTCACCATCTGCGTAATTAATTAAGCAGATTCGAGCAGTTCGGTTAGGATCATACTCGATGGTAGCGATTTTTCCAGGGATATCAAATTTTTCCCTTTTAAAATCAATAATTCGATATCTCTTTTTATGACCAGCGCTTTTATGACGAGAAGTAATTCTACCGAGATTATTTCTCCCGTGTTTCCGCTTAATCTTTTGAATTAAGCTTTTTTCAGGCTTGGAAGTAGTAATTTCATCAAACCCAGAAACACTCATTCCACGCCGTCCAGGAGAGGTCGGATTGTATTTCCTGATCGACATCGTTCGATTTCCTCTTTTCTATAAAGATTCAAGCGTTAGAATTAAGCACCTTCGAAGTACTCAATTTTGTCACCTTCTTTTAAAGTAACAATTGCCTTCTTCCAGTCGGATCGCTTTCCTTCAAATCGACCTTGTCGTTTGCGCTTGCCTTTTGAGTTAACAGTTGCCACCTTTTCTACTTTCACAGAAAAGATTTTTTCGATTGCGTCTTTAATTTCGATCTTATTTGAAGATACTGGTACTTTAAAGACTACCTTGTTTTCCAACTCACTTTGTAACATTACTTTTTCAGTAATGTACGGTGCAAGAATCGTATTGTAGATATTCTTCATCGTAGTAATCTCCCTTCAACATCTTCCAACGCATCTTTCGTAATTACAACATTCTTATATTTAAGAATATCATATACGTTTAAACCACTTGAATGTACGCTTTTTACATTTTGTAAATTACGACTAGCTAACTCAAAATTTGCTTCTAGATTGCTATAAACAACTAGAACAGAGTTAACTTCAAGTTTTTTAAGAGTTTGTACAACTCCTTTTGTCTTATGATCTTCTAACTTCAAATCAGCAACAACTTTGAAACGATCGTTTCGAATCGTATCAGCTATAACAGAAGCTAATGCAAGTTTTTTAACTTTTTTATTAATCGATGTAGCGTAATCTCTAGGTTTTGGACCAAATACAGTTCCACCACCACGTCTTACTGGAGATTGAGCACTACCAACACGAGCATTACCCGTACCTTTTTGTCGAAAAAGTTTTTTCCTGCTTCCCGTAACGTCAGATCGCTCTTTCGTTTTATGGGTACCTTGCCTATTTGCAGCAAGATGTTGAACAACAACATCTTTGATTACAAAAGGATGCAAAGCGGCTTCTGCGATTTTGTTGTCAAGATCAATCGTCCCCGTTTCTTCATTAGAAAGGGTAAATGTCTTCAGTATTGCCATTGTAAAATCGCAAAAAGTATAAAGATTCAAAAATTCTTAGTGCTTATCAATTTTGATATCTACTTGAACACCAGGAGAAACTTCCATTTTCATCAGATGATCCATCGTTTGAGGAGTGGTATCTTCGATGTAAACTAGTCTCTTATGAGTCCGGATCTCAAACTGCTCTCTTGACTTCTTATTAACGTGAGGAGAGCGAAGAACACAAAACTTTTGTTTCTTTGTAGGTAAAGGAATAGGCCCAACAATGCTAGCCCCAGTTCTTCGAACAATTGAAGCAATTTCTCCAATTGCTCGATCAAGAGCTTTTGCATCGTAAGCTTTAAAGTTCACTCGAATTCTTTGTGCCATTGTTGCCTATGATGCAGGTCTTCTTTACTTAATAATTTTAGAAATAGTTCCTGCTCCTACAGTCCGACCACCTTCTCGAATCGCAAACCGTAGTCCTTGATCCATTGCAATGCTGTTGATTAACTCAACTTTAATAGTCACGTTATCACCTGGCATTACCATTTCTTTGTCTTCTGGAAGATTAATCACACCAGTAACATCAGTAGTTCGGAAGTAGAACTGAGGTCGATAATTAGAGAAAAATGGAGTAGTACGTCCACCTTCATCTTTAGAAAGGATATAAACCTCTCCTTCAAACTCAGTATGAGGAGTTACACTACCTGGTTTACAGATAACTTGTCCTCGTTCTAAATCTTCTTTCTTAACGCCTCGAAGTAGAAGACCAACATTGTCTCCAGCTTCTCCACGATTAAGAGTTTTTCGAAACATTTCAACACCAGTTACGGTAGTTTTTTGAGTTTCTCGAATTCCAATGATTTCAACTTCTTCACCAGAATTAACAACTCCTGTTTCAATCCGTCCAGTAGCAACTGTTCCACGTCCAGAAATAGAGAATACATCTTCAACAGGCATTAAAAATGCTTTGTCAATTTCTCTTTCTGGCTGAGGAATATACTCATCTAAATTCTTCATCAATGCAAGAATTGAAGCATAATCAGCATGAGTTGAATCATCTGAATCACATTCAATTACACCTAAAGCTGTTCCCATTACTATTGGAATATCATCGCCTGGGAAGTCATACTGACTAAGAAGCTCTCGAATTTCCATTTCAACAAGTTCAAGTAGTTCTTCATCATCTACTTGATCTACCTTGTTAAGAAATACAGTGATGTATGGAACACCTACTTGTCGAGCAAGAAGAATATGTTCTTTAGTTTGTGGCATTGGACCATCAGCAGCAGAAACTACTAAGATCGCACCATCCATTTGAGCCGCACCAGTGATCATGTTTTTCACATAATCAGCATGACCTGGACAGTCAACATGAGCATAATGTCGGTTATCAGACTCATATTCTACGTGAGCAGTAGCAATTGTAATTCCACGCTCTCGCTCTTCTGGAGCATTATCGATATCACCGTAACCCTTATATTCAGCTTTTCCCTGAAGAGCCATTACTTTCGTAATTGCTGCTGTAAGAGTAGTTTTACCATGATCCACATGCCCGATAGTACCAACATTAACATGTGGTTTAGATCTTACAAAATTCTCTTTTGCCATGTTTCCTCAACACTGCTTCTTAAATTTGTTGAAACAACCACAAGGTTGCAAAAACGACTATAAATTTAAACGCTATCAGTTTGATTTCTCATAACGCTCAAACATCATAGAGTATGTAGCTCTTCCTTGGCTTAAGGAACGAAGAGCAGTCAAATAACCAAACATTGCAGATAAAGCAACTGTTGATGAAATAATCTGACTACCTTTCTTTTCTTCAATTGATTTAACCTTCCCTTTTCTGGAGTTTAAATCACTGATAACATCCCCAGTAAAATTTGCAGGTGCTACAACTTCAACCGCCATTACTGGTTCTAGTAAAACTGAATTACCTTCTTGCAATCCTTTTCTTAATCCAAGACTTGCAGCAATTTGAAATGCTATTGGGTTACAAGAGTCATCTTGAGAAGTTACTGAATTAACAGTTACCTCTATATCAAGAATCGGGTATCCAGCAACAACACCAGAAGCAAAGCCTTCATTAATTCCATCTCGAATTACATTTTGAAGCTCTTCAGAAACCTCATCTTTCAATTGAAAGAGAATCTTATTTCCTGATCCAGCTTCTAACGGTTTTAATGATAAAGCAACTTCTGCATAGGTTTCTTTCCCCAGCAAAGGTTTATCAAAAATACCTATTGCAACCGATTTGGTTGAGATTGTCTCTCGATATGCTACCTGAGGTTTTCCGATGTTAACATTTAGATTAAATTCTCGTTTTAATCTAGCAACAATCACTTCAAGATGTAGCTCACCCATCCCTGAAATAAGCTTCTGCCCTGTTTCAGGGTGAACACTGACTAACAATGATGGATCTTCAATATCAAGCTTACTTAAACTTTCATCTAGTTTTGTCTGATCAGCCTTTGTACGTGGCTCAATCGCAATCGAAATAACAGGTTCAGGGTAGTTGATTTGCTCTAAAATAACTGGTTCTTTTTTATCACATACAGTGTCGCCAGTTATTGAGAAATTAAAGCCAATTACGGCTGCAATATCTCCTGCCTCAACACTCTTTACGTCCTCACGCTTATTAGCATGCATCTTAAAGAGCTTTGTTACTCGTTCTTTTTTTCGCTGCACTGAGTTAAATAATTGAGTTCCAACATCTAGTTTCCCAGAATAAACTCGAATAAAACTTAATGCACCAGCAAAACTGTCAACCTGTGTTTTGAAAACTAGTGCTGAGAAAGGCTCATTTGAATCACACTTTCTAATCAGCTCATTACCGTCTTTATCAAAACCTATTACAGGCGGAATATCTAAAGGTGATGGAAGAAAATCAATAACTCCGTCAAGTAGTGGTTGAACACCTTTATTTTTAAAGGCTGATCCACAAAAAACAGGAGTAATTTCATTCAGTAAGCATCCTTTTCGAATTGCTCTTCGAATTTCACCTACTGAAATTTCTTCCCCTTCTAATAGCTTTTCGAGAAGCTCATCATCAAACATTGAAACTGCATCTAGCATTTTCTCTCGTTCTTCCTGAGCTAACTCTTTTAATTCTTCTGGAATTTCTAAAATCTTATACTCTACACCAAACTCTTCATCATTATAATGAATGGCCTTTTGACTAACTAAGTCGATTACCCCTT